>JAKATV010000434.1 GCA_021818565.1 Planctomycetota bacterium | reverse complement strand
CAGCGATCCAGGTATTGTTCCAACGCCCTATAAGGTGCAGTTAAGTTTCGCGTCATTTTCCAGTTCCTCTCTAACTCAGCCCGCCGGGGCACCCGGCCCCGTTGAAGATGCCAATCCCTTTATTGGTCCCGATCCACTTGATCCACAGGGTTCCACCGCAGGTATTCCGCCAGTGCAACTCGCGCTCACCGAGCCTTCCGCCAGCGGGGGAATCACCCGTACCAGCACGGGGAGTTTTTTATTCGATACCGGCGCACAGGTGTCATTTATTTCCACAGCAGAGGCGGCAAATCTTGGAATCTCGGAGAATGTCAGCGCGGGCACCACAACACTGGTTTATACGGATACCGGCAAGGCTGTGCCCAATCAGTTTTCACCTCCCATTGCCGGTGCCGGCGGAAGCTCCGCCAGCCCCGCCGGATTCTATCTGGATTCATTGACCCTGCAGACCACCGGCGGCCAAGTCATTAAATTTGTCAATGCTCCGGTTGCGGTGTTGAATATTACCGTAACAAATCCCACTACCGGCCAACCCATCACGCTCGCCGGTGACTTGGGGATGAATTTTTTTGAAAGCGGCGGATTAACCAACAATTTTAATAACGGGTTTCAATGGTTCGCCTTGGATCAACCCAATGGCCTTCTGGGTATTTCCCCGGCATTACCACTGCTCGGAGATGCCAACGGCGACGGCGTAGTAAATAATCTTGATCTTGCCACGGTGTTGGATCACCTGAATCAACCGTCCGGTGGATTGTGGAGCAATGGGGACTTTACCGGTAGTGGAATGGTTACCAACGCGGATTTGGCGATTGTTCTCAATAACCTCAACACCGGCAGCTCGACAACCACCGCAGCGCTGCTTGCCAGCGCCGCATCAGTGCCCGCCCCGACATCTCTGGCCCTGCTTGCTCTGGGCATTTTGGCGGCACTTGGCCTCAAGAAAAGCAAGCCGTCAAATGATAAACAGGCATTGAGGCAATGAAGCCGTGAAAATTTTCCCCCGCACCGCTTTGCATTAAAACGTCACATAGCCTTGGCTTTATCGGCGATGTCCATTGGGAGTGCTGCACAAAGCGAGAAATTGCCTTGGTATTGGTCGTGAAGCATTGGAGTGCGACAAGTTGGGTGATATCCACCGATGGATTTGGCATCCTGCTGCCCAAGGGAGTTCTCTCTGCCAAATATCGTAAGGAGGTACCGAGTCACCCACCAGAACCCTTTGGACATCATTTGGGCATCATGGCAGTAAAAACCATGCCCGCTGGCCAGCAACCCATTGTCGGCCTTACAATCATGCACTTGGATTTGTGTTTACTTGGACTTCATAACAGGAAATTCAAATGGCTGATATGCAACCCCTTGCGGCGATTCGCTATCCGCAGAGCGAACAAACCGCTCTTATTTCTCCTCCTTACGATGTGCTTTCCAGTTTGGATAAGCAACACCTGCTGGAAAAAAATCCCCACAACATTGTTGCTGTGGATTTGCCCCATGTGCCCCCCAAAAACGCCGGCCCCGCCCAGGCGTATGAACAGGCCGCAAAAACCATGACAGCGTGGCTCCAGCAGGGCGTGCTGCAGCGTGACTCGGTGCCAGCACTGTATCCCTATGAACAAACTTATACCTATGATGGCAAAACCTATCATCGCCGCGGATTATTCTGCCGCGTGCGGCTGGAAGAATTCGGCCCGGAAGGGACGATTCATCCCCATGAACAGACGTTCAGCGGCCCCAAGGAAGATCGTCTGATGCTCATGCGGGCTACACACGCCAATTTGTCTCCCGTATTTGGCCTCTATGATGACGCCGCCAATGTTGTGACGGGCAAATTGTTTGCCGCCACCGCCGGGCGCTCGCCCGTGGCAACCGCCAAACTCCCATCCCAGGATGGTCAATCACAGGTAACCTCGGAACTTTGGCAGGTAACCGACCCACAGGTGATCGCGTCAGTGCAGGACCTGCTGCGTGAAAAACATTTGTACATCGCTGATGGGCATCACCGTTACGGTACATGCCTAAATTATCGGGCGGAAGTAGCCGCCAAAAATGGGGCAGCGTTACCCAGGGATCACAATGCTAATTTTGCATTATTCGTGCTCATTGCCATGCAAGATCCCGGCCTGATTGTTCTGCCTACGCACCGTGTTGCGGCTAATCTCACCGGATTTTCCATTGAGGCATTTCTGCGTGCCGCCTCGGGTCAGCTTCAGCGCGTGTCGGAAGAGTTTACCGGTGATGGTATAGATGCGCTTGAAAAGCGCTTGCCGGAGTATGGTCGACATGCCATGGGCATTTATGACCCCAAGACGGATCGTGTCGTTGTAGTGCGGCCGATGGAAATCGACCCGTTGGGTAAAATCAGTAACGACCCGGCTTTGGCTGGTAAATCTGATTCGTGGCGGCAACTGGATGTGGCCATATTGCAGCATCTGATATTTGACCGCGTTGTGGCTCCGACGTTTGCTCCGGGCCAGACCATGCAATGGGCCTTTCCGCATGTAGCGCATGAGGTGCGGGAAATGTGCCAATCCGGACATTATCAGGCCGGCTTTGTTTTGCAGCCCACCGCCTTGGAATCGGTGCGGCAGCTCTGCAATGCCAATGAACTTATGCCGCAGAAGAGTACCTTTTTCTACCCCAAATTGGCCACGGGGATGGTCATAAATTCTCTGACATGATTTCCCCGTTTGCTTCCCGTAATTTTGCGGGAAAGAGCGGGCGCTGTCATGGACCGGGACAACAAACTGGTGGAAGGTGCGTTAGGCCTATGGAAGACTCTGGGCGGCGAGAAAAAAAGGCGTAGCCAACAATGGAAGGGTGCCTTTAGTCTTTGTACGGGTTGAAGATTCCGATCTAATTGCCACGGTAGCGCTGCACTTTTCGGGCCAGCAGGGTTTTGCCTGGTGGGGCGTGGTGGTGTTGGCGGCGGGGATAGCTCTGGGGGTGTACAGTTGGCTAAATCTGCGGCAAACAACGCCCGATTCCCCAACTACCGAACCCATGCCCTGGACGGCGATGATCGCCGCCGCCGCAGCCATAATTTACGGCCTGATCGTGTTAATTTTTCCCGCCACGCGCGAAATAATTATCGCGGCGCTGTTTACCTTTGCCATCGCCGGCCTGGCGGTCTGGTTGTTTTACAAACGTGTTTATCAGGTGTTGGGCAAGCGGAGAATCTTATCGCTTTTTTCCCTGCGCCTTGCGGGCATGGCATTTATTTTACTGCTGATGTTCCAACCCGTGCTGGCCTGGATCACCGTTCCGCATAACATGCCCTCCCTGGGCATTATGATCGACGCCTCCGGCTCCATGAGCGTCAATGATCAGCCCAACGAACCGAGTCGCTATCTGCTAAGTGTCCAGGCGGCACACATGTTGATACGTAATCTTAAAGGGCATTTTGCCGTCAAGTGCTTTGCCTATGACGGCATTCATAATGCCCCGCTGACAAGTCCCGCCCAATGGACCGCCATCGCCCCGGACGGTAAACAGACCGACCTGCCTGCCGCGATTAAACTTGCGGTAAATTCCGGCGTTCATCAGTTGGTGCTTTTCAGCGACGGTATTCAAAACGGCCCAACTAAACTGCGTACTCTGGCCCACCTGCCAATCAGAGTTTATCCCGTGCGCGTAGGTTCAACGTCCACCCATGCCCGTGGAGTGCCGCAAATTGAAATCGTGCGAGTCAACGGCCCGCAGACCGCACCGGTTGATACACAGGTAACACTGACGGCCCTGATTCGCTCAAGCGCCTTTAATGACCGTACTATTCATGTGTACCTCATGCAGGGAAAGAAATCGCTCGCCCAACATCGTCTGGTCTTGCATTCCGGGCCGGTGCCGCAAACTGTGCGGTTCAAATTTACCCCGCAAAAAGTGGGCCGATTGGTTTTAACCGTCCGCATTCCCGTGGACCCCGCCGAGCGCACCACTGCGGGCAATAAACAGCAGTTTCCCATGTTGATAACCAATCCTAAAATTGCGGTGCTGTATCTGGAGGGGCGCATTCGGCCGGAAGTTGGTCCGTTGGAGCAGGACTTGTCGACGGATCCCAATGTGGATCTGGTAAGCCTTATTCAGACCCGTCCCGGCTATTTTATGGTGCGCGGTGCCAACAAACATCTTACCGCGCTGCCGGATACTTTAGCCCAATGGGAGCAATTTAAGGTCATTATCCTGGGTGATGTGCGTTCAAGTTTCTTAACCCGTGGTCAGCAGGATCAGCTTAAAGAGGTTATCCGCAATGGGGCCGGATTCATCATGATCGGCGGCCAACAGAATTTTGCCAGTGGCGATTGGGGCCAATCCGATTTAGCCTCTGCATTTCCCGTCAATCTCCAACCCGTGCAACCGCCGCAGTTGGATTCATCGTTTGTTCCCCAACTGACCGCATTCGGTGCGCAAAGCCCGATTTTCCAGGGCATTGCGCCGTGGTTTAACACGCCCGCCGGAGCACCGGCTAAAAATCAACTTCCCAAACTGGCCGGCTGTGTCGCGTTCGCGGGAGCTAAACCCGGGGCCACCGTTTTATTGACTGATCCTGAAGCACAGGTCGGCGGCCGTCCGGCAATTGTTCTGGCGGTGCAGCATTATGGCAAAGGCCGCGCTGCGGCGTTTGCCGCCGACACAACCTATCGTTGGCAACTGGCGCTAAGAACCATGGGGTTGCGCTCGCCGTACCATCGCTTCTGGGGGCAACTGATTCGCTGGCTGGCCGGCGAAAGTAAAATCAAATCATCCAAAGGCTCCTCCGTTACCGCCATGATCCGCCGTGAACGCTACGATACGGGCCACCTGGTGCACCTGCGTGTGGAAGTAACCGACGCCCGCGGGCAATTATCGCGCTACGCCCACGTTACCGCCGCCCTGACCGGCCCCGGC
>JAKATV010000210.1 GCA_021818565.1 Planctomycetota bacterium | reverse complement strand
AATCCGCGGCTTTGTCCTGAAGTACATCCACTTCGCGAACGTCTTTGTCGCTGTCGGATTCAAACCATTTCCGGGACAGGCTTACCTGGGAAACCGCGCTGGAATCCTTGAGCATTTTTTCAAATTCATCAGCCGGTACGCCCAGATGGGCCGCAATTTCTTCCTGAGTCGGAGCACGGCCCAGTTTCATTTCCAGTTGCCGGGACGCCTGAATAACTTTACTGGAGCGGCTGCGCACCAGGCGGGGCACCCAGTCCATGTTGCGCAATTCATCGAGAATGGCTCCGCGAATGCGCGGGGCGCAGTACGTTTCAAACTTCACCCCGCGGTTGGGGTCAAATGATTCAATCGCATCTTTCAGGCCGAAGGAGCCGGCCTGTATAAGATCGTCCAGATCCACTTCATCCGGCAGTTTGGAATAAATCGATCTGGCGTTATAGCGCACCAGGGGGAGATATTCCATCATGAGCAGATTGCGCAGCACTTCGGTCTTATTAGCTTTGAACTTTTTCCAGACATCATTGATGTCTTGTTCAACGGCCGCCGTAGTTGTGCGAGTTTTTGCCATGGGTCGCTCCTTGACCAGACCAGCACCGGAACGGATGACTATTTTGATATCCGCAGGGCGCAGAAAACACGTGGGCTTCATGCCCCTTTAATTTTCCATGTAACATTGTAGCACGACGATGGTTGTTTGGTGAAACACCGCCCAACCCGGCGACCAGGGGTATGGACATAGCCCGGCCGGTGATCTCCACGCCTGGGCCCGCAAATTTCTTTTGTGCGGCGAATAAAAAATAACACGTTGATGATAACATTTTAACAGCGGAACCCGGGGCGGCACAGAGGTCATCTGCCCCGTGAATTTTGTTGATCAAATTTCGGAATAAACCAAGCATATCGAATCCATTCGTTGCTTCGGGCGGCCTTCCTTGCCTCGTGAGACGGTCAAACTGCTTTAACACAGTGCCAGATTTTTTCCGACTCCGAGATTCTCACGAACTGCGTGGAGATTCTAACCGGGCTGACGGAACTTGGCAACCCCTTCATGCCAATCTCGCCAGCTTCACAATTAGTGTAACTCGGCCTTGGGAGAAAGCAAGAGTATTTTTTCCAGACGATTCTCCCGGTTAATTTGCCGCTTGCACGCCCAGCAGGTGCACCCGAAACTTCAGCGTGCTGTTAGCGGGAATGCCGCTGCCCGGAGGGGATTGATCCCCGTAGGCCAGCGCCGGCGGAATGATCAATTCACGAATTCCGCCCACCCGCATACCCTTTACGCCAATATCCCAGCCGGAAATCACCTGCCCGGCACCCAGTACAAATGGGAACGGCTGATTGCCGTGGAGCTTGCTGGCGTCAAAAACTTTGCCGTTCATCAACATGCCGGTGTAGTGGACAATGGCCGTTTCGCCATCTTTCGCTACCGGGCCTGTGCCGATTTTAATATCTTTGATAATCAATCCGTCCGCGAGCTTACGCACATGTTCTCCTGGAGTGGCTGGAGCGGTAGACGCCTGGCCGGCTGTTGCGCCGGCGGGGACGACGGCGGTAGCGTTGACCGGGGTCGCCGGGGCGGATGTCGACGGAGTCTGTTGCGAACCGGAGTTGCCGCAGCCGGCGAGAGCCAGCGTGAGTGTAGAACTTAAAGTCAACATGAATGCTCTAGGCAGGGTTTTCATTTTTGATGATCCTCAAAATAGTGGTTCACAAACGCTATCGATGTATTATGCACGATCTTCGCGGCACGGACAAATCAAACTTCGTCGAAAAAACATCGTCACGGATTGGGCCAGTCCGCATTGACGAAGCGCCCCGCTTCCAGAATTGTTTTGCCGTCCACCTCAATGCGGCAGCCCGGCTGGCGTAAATCGCACACCATGTCCCAGTGCAGGCCGCTTTCATTTTTTCCACCGGTTTCCGGATAGGCGGCTCCCAATGCGGCATGACACGTCCCGCCGATTTTTTCATCAAAGAGCGTATTACGCGTGTACTGTTGAATTGAAAAATTGGTACCGATGGCAAATTCGCCCAGCGTTCGGCTGCCGGCGTCCTGATCCATCATGGCGATAAGAAAATCCAATCCCTTGGAGGCCGCGGCATCCACTACTTTGCCATTCTTAAACTTCAGCACAATGCCATCGCACTCGCGACCATGATGCACAGCCGGGAAACTATAGCGAATGACACCGTTGACGGCATCTTCAATCGGGCCGGTAAACACTTCGCCATCCGGAAAATTTTCATGGCCGCAGCAGTTAATCCAGCGGCGTGCTTCCACGCCCAATCGTAAATCAGTATCTTTGGCAATCACATGCACTTCTTTGGCACCATTAAGATAATCCGCCAGCCGTTGCTGCTTTTCACTGATCTGTTTCCAGGCTGCCACCGGATCATCCAGATGCAGCAATCCACCCCGGAAAACAAAATCCGCGTAATCGTGCAGGGACATTTCCGCATCCTGCGCACTGGCCTGCGTGGGATATTGCGTTCCCACCCATTTTAATTTGCCCTGTGCGGCACGCTCCAGAAATCGTTTGCTGATCGGTCTGCGGGCCTGCGCGGCGGCGGCCTGCTTTTTCGGGTCCACCTGCGTCATGGCACGCGTGTTTTCCTGCGCCCAAAGACCGATGGATACATCCATATTTTCAACAATGAATTGCGACACCGGTGAAATATATTCCAACTGCCGGGCGCTGGCCACTCGGTAAAACGCTTCTTCCATCGCATCCGAGCTCATGGAAACAAAAGGGTGTCCGCCCGCCAGAAGCACCTCTTCATAAATGGCTTCAATGAGCGGCAAGCCGACGGCATCACCGGAAATTCTCACCAGTTCGCCCGCTTTGACCCCCGCGGAATAACCCACGAGCACCTTGGCAAGTTTATCTAATCGTTGATCCCGCATGCCGTAACATCCTTTCGTAAGATCGTAGGCCAGATTACCGCATGAACCCGTCGCCCGCAACGGGAAAGGGCATAAAATGGGCATGGACGAACGCGGTCGGCTGGGCTCGGCTCCAGCACTGCGACCGATCGTTATCCGGCTTCCATGGTCACTTGAATGGCCATACGCAGCAGCTCACTGCTGCTGGCGAGGTTGAGTTTTTCTTTAATGTGTTCGCGGTGCGCTTCGATGGTTTTGGTGCTTAGATGCAGGGTTTTGGCGATCTCACGCACGGGCTTGCCCTGGCCGAGGAATTGGAATATTTCCAGTTCACGATCCGTCAGCAGATCCAGCGATGATTTCAGGGGTTGATTTCCTGAAACAGCCAACTGACGCAACACGCGGGCGGCAATGGCGTCGCTGACGTAAATTTCCCCGGCCAGAATTCGGCGAATTGCCAGGAGAATTTTCTCGGTGGCTTCCTGCTTCATGATATAGCCGCGGGCACCGGCGCGCAAAGCGCGCTCGGCATACATGTTTTCATCGTGCATGGAAAGCACCAGCATCAGCAGATTCTCATAGCGGGCCTTCAGGTCTTTAATGAGTTCCAAACCCGGCTTTCCCTTCATGGATAAATCCACAACCACCAGATCAGGCTTTAGCGCGGAAATTAACTCCATCGCGACATCCGCATCGGGTGCTTCACCGCAGACATTAAGATCACCCGCAGCCTCAATAAGCAGCCGCACCCCCTGGCGCGCTAACGGATGGTCATCTACCAGAATAATGCGGGGCCGCACTTTAACATTTTTAGATCGAGGGCGAATGGTCGGCATGATTCAAATTCTCCAAGTATGGTTCAGGGCCGCCAACCGAGCAGACCACTGTAACGCCTGCGCCGGGGCTGCTGCGAATATCCAGGTGTCCGCCAATAACGCGGGCACGATAATCCATGATGCGCAATCCCAAGCCACGACCGCGTGGTTCGGCAATGCCTAAGCCGTCATCACGGATGGTTAAGCGTACCAACGAGCCTAGTGTTTTGGAACTGATTTCAAGATTTTTCGCTTGCCCATGGCGGACGGCATTGTTGATGGCTTCCTGCGCAATGCGGTAAAGATGCGTCGCCGCCAGAAGAGAGCAGGACTCCGGCAGCGCATCGGCGCGAATTCGGCATTTGATCCCGGCGATAGATCCCACATGGTAACCTAACTCCTGTAACGCGGTGGGAAACTCATCCACCTGATCCAACGGTTGAAGCCCGCGCGCCAACCGGCGCGTCTGCGCGATGGCATCGTTGAGCAGGGTTGTAAGATTTTCCGTTTCACCGGCCAGCACCTTGGACTTTTTCTTCAGCCGTTGTGCAATGGCTTTGGATACCATGGCGGCACCGGTCAAAATCTGCCCCAGACCGTCATGCAGATCCTGTCCGATGCGGCGTTGTTCACGCTCCGCAATGTGCAGAATTTCCGCCTCCATGCGCTTACGTTCGGTGATGTCCCGCACGATTCCCGTAAAATGCCGGGCATCGCCGATTTTCTGTTCGCCCACCGCCAGATACATGGGAAAAGTGCTGCCATCTTTCCGCAGGCCGGTTACTTCCCGCCCCACGCCGATAATTTTTGCGTGGCCCGTGCGAAGATAGTTCTCCACATAATGGTGATGCTCACGGTGATAAGGCTCAGGCATGAGGATATTAACGTTGCGCCCTATGGCTTCCGCGGCGGCATATCCGAAAATGCGTTCCGCGGCGGGGTTGAAAGATTCAATAACGCCGCGATCATTCATGGTGATAATGGCATCCACGGCCGTTTCAACGATGGCACGAATCTGGGCCTCGCTGCGGCGGAGGGCCTCGGTTATTTGTGCCCGGCCGGTAACATCAAAACCCGTGAGAATCGCCACCGCCTCACCAGTGTCCTGCTGGGAATGCCGAGTTGCCACATAGGCAATAATGCGCGGGTGTTGCTGATTGCAACAGCACACTTGTTCAAAATGGATGGGGCTGTGGACCGCATCCC
>JAKATV010000007.1 GCA_021818565.1 Planctomycetota bacterium | reverse complement strand
AACGGACATACCGTGGCCATGCTCAAAGGTGCAATGCGTAATAAGGAAATTCTCACAGGATGGATGAGCCGGCGTGCCGTTGCGTGCGCTGGCCTTAATGGCAATACAATCATCACCTTCGTTAAAGGTGCAACGGGTGATGTAATAATTCCACCCCGCCGGATCGCACGCATCGGTGTTGGGCGTGTTGATCGGCGCGGTAATGGTCACATGATCAATAATGACATCGCGGCACGCGTTGGGCACCAGGTGGAACATGGGCGAATTTTCCAGGTGCACATTTTTTACCAATACCCGCGTGCAATTTTCCAACACCACCATAAATGGACGATGCGGCAGCCTGGGCGGGTGCTTATGCCCCGGCTGCTTGCGATATCTGGGCCACCAGGCCTGTCCCTGCCCGTCGATAATTCCATGCCCGGTGATGGCAATGTCATGGGCATGTAATGCGACAATGCAATTGCGATATCCGGGATGTTCTATATTCCGCTGATTGGCGGCGGGGATATAATTTCTGGCATTGGTGCTCATAAGAATTTCCGCCCCCCGGGCCACATGAAAATTCATCTTGCTGCCCAGCGTCAATGGACCGGTAAGATATTTTCCTGCCGGTATCAACACCTCGCCACCGCCCGCTTTTTCGCACGCGTTGACGGCTTTTTCAATAGCTTTTGTATTCATGGTGGTTCCGTTGCCCACCGCGCCAAACGACGTGATGTTAAAGATGCGATGCGGAATCCGCGGCTGATCCATTTTTACCATCTGGTGGATCTTGTTTACGACCTTGTTGACCCATGCCGGCTGGGCCGCATACGCGCCACTGATACTGGTTATGGTTACACCTGAAACCGCAAGGGCGGCAAGTAAGGATTTTAACGTTGATCGTTTCATGAAAATGTCTCCGGAAAATTAAACAAATCAGGGAGTTCGGGTTTTTTGCTAGTAGTGCCGCTACTTTCAGTTCGTAATTTTCGCATTATGCGCCATGATCTGCGGGCCTTTTTTGGCTTTTATCCTGCAGTTATGCATAGTGATGTCCGCATTGACAATGTACATCCCCGCCCGCGCTGCGATGTGCACATCATGCAGATAAAAATCAGTGATCGGCATTTCGGGACGCCCCACAATAAACGCCGCCGTCGCCGCCCCCGTGGCCGTGATATCCGCAATGTGAATGTGCCGCCAGCGCGGCGTGGTGGCGATCACCGGCAAGCGTTTTGCCGCTAAGGCTCTTTGTGGAATCGTATAGGCCCAGGGCGAAGTATTGTTGTAATAGCTGCTGACCAGAATCGGGATATCCACATTTTTCATGGTCAGGTTGCTGTAGAATAAATCATCAACCAGCCCCCCATTATGGATATCCGCCTTGAGCCGCACGCCCGCCTGCGTGCCATCGAACGTGCAATCACGCACGGTCAGATCGGTTAAACCGCCACCGGTTCCACTGCCCACACTCATTCCGTGACCATGGAAAAATCGGCAATCTTCAACCAGATAATTTTCGCTCGCGGGCTCAAGCAGATGCGCTCTACCGCCGGCTTTAATTGCAATGCAATCATCCCCTTCATCAAAGGTGCACCCTTTGATGAGATAATTACGTCCTGAAGGATCCATCCCATCGGTATTCGGCGAATGAATCGGCGCTTTAACAGTGATACCTGTCACCACCACATCATCGCACGCACCTGTGACCAAATTACACATGGGGGAATTTAACAGCGTAACATTTCGCACCAGCACATGGTGGCAATGGTCCAGCAGGATCAGATATGGCCGATGCGGCAATTTATCCGCCGCCAGGGATGGGGCACCGCCAAGCTTGGATTTTTTATACGCATTCCACCACGGCGTTCCCTGGCCATTAATGGTTCCATGCCCGGTAATGGCGATATTATCACAGCCTATCGCGGTAATACAGTTCTGATACCGGTGATGAAAAACAGGATAATCGGAAAAATGATTGCTCATCAGCAACACGGCACCGCGAGCCAGGTGCAGATTCATATTGCTGACCAGCGTTATAGGCCCAGTCAGGAATTTCCCTTTGGGAATCACTACTTCTCCGCCGCCGGCCAGGGCACACGCATGAATCGCCTTTTGAATGGCTGCCGTGTTGAGGGTGGTGCCGTTCCCCGCTGCTCCAAAATGCGTAATGTTAAAGCGGCGATTGGGGAACCGCGGCGGAAAATCTGTGAGATATTGCGGGATCAGGTGGACCTGCACAACGCGTTGCGGATTCCATGCACTTTTTCCACCTAACACATAGCGCGGCGTGAGCTTATTGGCCACAGAAGCGGACAGTGGCCGCAGCCAGGAGATGCGGGCCTGCGGCATGGCTCCGGGACCGGAGTTTGCGAATTCGGAAAAACGCGTTGTTTTAATATCACGTTTATTGCCGTCCCAGACAATCCAGCCACGCGGGTTAATGCCATTGCCCATCCAGGAATGCTTGAAGATCACATTGGCATACAATCCCCAGGGCCGCCCCAGAAATACCCGATCCGGCGCGGTGCTGGTGATGACGCGACAGCGGTTGAAGACAAATCCAAAGCGTTGCGCTTTAGGAGTTTTGGCCGCGGTAACATAACCGTGACCCAGAGAATGAATCAGACACCGATCAAAATAAGCGCAGCCGGCACCAAAAATATAATCTGTCGAGCCGGTAATGGCGCAGTTTTCAAAGTAATCGCGTCCGGCATTGACTAAAAGCGTGTCCTGCCAACTGGTGAAATGACAGTTGTCAAATACATCATGTGTGCCGTCCAGACGCACGGCCAACGCCTGACCGTTCATGCGCGTGTAGCCTTTGCCGCCCTGCCCGCCGTCATTGACAAAGGTAATGTTCATGGCTGAAAAGTTATTTTCCCTGATTCGCGCGGTGGCGGTGTTCCACATGCCAATAGGCTTTCCATCCGATCCTTTGTCATAGGCAATAAGAGAATAGGCAATAATTGTGTTAGCAGGATTGTCGCCTATCAGCGAAACGGGCGGCAAATTGGCCGAGATATTAATTCGCTCATGGTAAATGCCGGGATGCACGAGAATCGTAACCGGCGTTTTGCTGTTCACCTTAATAGAATCAATGGCTTGTTGAATCGTACCAATATCCCCCGGAATGTTCGGTGCCACTACCAACACCCTGGCGGGCACGCCGGCACCGACAGCACCGGACACCGCCACCAACATAACCGCAGCAAGTGCGGCAATTGTGGAAAATATTTTCTTGGTGGAGTTGAGCAACGGCATTCTCCAATTTAATCGAACCGATTAATCACAAATTCCGACGCACCAGCCGCCCCGCAAGGAGTTCGCGCCATGAGGCAGTCCGTTTTATTCATTACTCATTATTTACTATCCATTGAGCGTAAGCGCCGCCGCAACGCTTTCACCTGAGCTTCAGGTTTCCAATGATCCGTTCCACCGAGCACATGCGAAACAGTAATCTTACGTGCCTGGGCTTTGGTGAGTTCTGTAATCCAGGCAGGTCGCTTTCCGGCCCCCGGCCCGCGATCACCATATTCCGCGAAGCGAGCGGTTTCAGGATTTTTCTTATCCATCCAGTGCATCCAGCCGGCGGGATTCAGTGATTTTGGCATGTAGCAATCAATAAATGTCGATGCCGCATAAGGCCCCCATGGCCGTCCCAGCCATGTATCGCCGGATTTGGTGTACGCGACAATTTTGCAATGAGAAAAGACAAAACCGTATGGACTGGTTCTTGGCGTGCGCGGGGCGGTAATGCAACCATAGCCCAGGCAGTCAATTTTGCAGTTATGAAAGAAGGCGGTGGCGTTGCCAAAAATAAAATCAACCGCACCGTCAATATGGCATTTATCAAAATATTGCCGATTCTGATTCAGCAGAATGGTATCCTGCCAGCCCAGAAAATGGCAGTTGTAAAACACACATTGATCCCCGTCGACACGGATGGCCAACGCTTGGCCGTTGTAACCGTTGCCGCTGATACCGGCATCATTGGCAAAAGTGATATTAGCGGCCGAGAAATGGTTATCCTGCACCCAGACGCTCTGCGTGCTGAATGTGCCGATGGGTTTGCCGTTCGGCCCTTTGTCATACGCAATTAAAGAATCGACAAGAATCGTATTGTTGGGATCCTCGCCCAGCAACGTAATCGGCGGCTCATGTTTGGGAATAATGATATGTTCATGATAAATTCCGGGACGAATAAGAATGGTGACCGGGGTTTTGCTATGTAACGGGATCGCCTTGATAGCGGCCATGAGTGTGGTGAACTGGCCATGCGATTTATCAGGGGAGACAACAAGTGTTTTCCCGCTAATAAAACCGGGAAGGGCAACCATCGTAACAAGGACTATCAGTGCAAGAGTCAAATACTGAAAACGGTTTGAATGGGAAAAAGGCATTGCGTGATTCCTATCGATTAAACTTCTGGTTGGTGCAATAAAGACAATCCTGGCAAATCATTCCACCGTTTCAATGAATCTTCGCGATTATCGCAAAGCGGTGCCTACACGCACGGGACGCAAGAGTGAAAAAGCGAGGAAGCGGTGGCAAAACGTCCACCATTCTTCCCCGTGCTTTTTCTTATCGCCGAGTCCGAACCCAACCGGGACCGGGACTCACCACTGCGGTGCGCCGCCCTTTGAGAACTCCAGTCGCGGAACCATGCAGATGTCATAAGGCGGAGAGTTGGCATCCGTCCCCGCTAACTCGTACGGTCCGGGGTGGCTGCCGCCGTATCCAGTAAGCTCATTGGCTTGGAAATCCAGGCCATTCTGACCAAGGTTCGCTGCGCTGTCGTAACAGAATATATTGTCATTATTCTGGCCTACATAGGGATTAACCTCCCAACTCACATGGCCGTCGCCAAAGCCGACGTTCTGGCCATCACCGTTATGATTGCCGGAGTTGTAAATGTAATTTCCATAGGTATTCGCACTGGGAAGAAT
>JAKATV010000329.1 GCA_021818565.1 Planctomycetota bacterium | reverse complement strand
AACGCCTGGGCCGGTAAAAATCCCGGCTTGCTTACCGATGTTCTGATCGACTCCTCCTGAACTTGCCTGCCGGAGCCGCAGAGCGGTAAACAGTTACACCCTTCGTGGCTTAAGACGGGGACGTGGCTAGTATTGACACGCAGGGCGTTCGGCGTAGAATGATGCCATGGCTAGAAAACCTCGATATTGTCCTGGTGGGTATGTATACCACGTCTGGAATAGATCCGTGGGGCGTAGCGCCTTGTTCCGCCGGGATGAAGACTATGCCGCGTTCGAGCATGTGATGCGAGAGGCTTTTGAGCGTGTGCCACTGCGTATCCTGGGTTGGTGTCTGATGGAGAACCACTGGCATTTTGTGGTATGGCCGCGCACGGATGATGAGGTAACAGGGTATTTCCGGGCCTTGGCTCATACCCATGCCATGCGCTGGCGTGTGGCACACCGGTCTGTAGGATGGGGTCCTTTGTATCAGGGGCGGTTCAAGGCGTTTCCCGTTGAGTCCGGTGCTCACGTGTTAAACGTGTGTCGGTATGTGGAACGCAATGCGTTATCCGCCGGGGTGGTAAAGCGGGCGGAGCGGTGGCGTTGGGGTAGTTTGTGGCTGCGGCACCATGCCGATAAGGATGACCACACAAGGGCGATGAGACGGATGTTGTCGACAGGTCCGGCGGGCCGCTGGCCGCCGCTTAAGCAGTGGACCGCGTCGGTGAACAGTGCCCTGACGAAGCAGGAACTAAGCCGTTTGAACATAAGCGAAACCCGAAGCCGCCCTTACGGCGGGGATCTGTGGATGGACAAAGTGGTGAAAAAATTAGGATTGGAACATACCATACGCCCTGAAGGGCGGCCAAAGCAGACCTGACATATAGGCCGGACTTAGTAAAACCAGTCGCCCCGTTCCATTTCCCCGGCGTGCAATTATTTTTTCTCGGTACCTTTGCCGCCGCCGGTTAAGACGCGCAGGGCGATGCGGATGGGGTCATAATATTTGTCCACCACGCGTTCTTTCATCGGGATAATGGCGTTGTCGGTGATGTGAATTTCTTCGGGGCACACTTCCGTGCAGCATTTGGTGATGTTGCATAAACCGATGCCGCCCTCATTTTTCAGCAGGGCGGTGCGGTCCAGCGAATCAAGGGGGTGCATTTCCAGGCTCGCCACACGCACCAGAAATCGCGGTCCAAAAAATTTATCTTCCAAATCATGTTCACGCAAAACGTGGCAAACATTCTGACACAGAAAGCATTCAATGCACTTGCGGAATTCCTGTGATCGGTCCACATCCCGTTGCTGCATAAGCCAGGTGGTGTCCGGTTTTGGCGTAAACGGCGGAATCTTTTTGTTGACGGTATAATTCCAGGAAACATCGGTTACCAGATCCCGGATTATCGGAAAGGCTTTCATCGGCTGAACCGTAATGGTCTGGCCTTCGACAAAATCGTCAAGCCGGGTTTTGCACATCAGTCGCGGTTTGCCGTTGACTTCCGCGCTGCAGGAGCCGCACTTGGCCGCTTTGCAGTTCCAGCGGCAGGCTAAATCATGGGCCTGTTCGCGCTGGATCTGATGGATGGCATCCAGTACCACCATGCCATCCTGTACGTCCACCGTGTAGTCCACCAACTGACCGCCGGACTTATCGCCGCGCCATACTTTGAATAATCGCGTGCTCATTTTTTTTCCTTGGCTTTCTTTTCTTCAACCAGCGGCAGTAGTTCCTGCGTTTTTACCACCGGGCAAGGTTCCACTTGCATGACGTCCCCGTTTTTCCGGGAGACAATATTATGCTCACCCCAATAGTCGTCATATTTAGGATAATCCAGCCGACTGTGGGCACCGCGGCTTTCTTTCCGCAGCAACGCGGCCCGGGTAATGGCTTCGGCACAAATCAGCATATTGCGCAGGTCTTTGCAAAGATGCCAGCCGGGATTATACATCCGCTGCCCTTCATTGATGCCGACATTGACCACTCGCTTCTTAAATTCTTCCAGCTTAGCCACCGCCGTGGTCAAATCGCTTTCCTCACGGAATATGCCCACGAGATTGTGGAGCATGGTTTGCAATTCAATGTGCAGTTTGTAGGGGTCCTCGGCGTTGGCGCGGCCAAAAAAGCCGGTCATTTCATTGGCGGCAGCTTCTACTTGTGCGTTATCAATGCGTAAAGCCGGTGCGGATTTCGCATATTCCGCCGCCGCTGCCCCGACGCGACGACCAAAGACGATCAGATCGGAGAGAGAATTTCCGCCCAGGCGATTAGCCCCGTGCATGCCGCCGGAGCATTCGCCCGCGGCATACAACCCCGGCACCCTGCTGGCACCGGTTTCCGCGTCGACTTTAATACCGCCCATCGCGTAGTGGCAGGTCGGGCCGACTTCCATCGGTTCCTTGGTAATGTCCACATCCGCCAGTTCCTTGAACTTATGGTACATGCTCGGAAGTTTTTTCTTAACGTATTCCGCGCCGCGGTGGGAAATATCCAGAAAGCATCCGCCGTGCGGTGATCCGCGACCTTCTTTTACTTCGGTATAGATGGATCGGGCGACCACATCGCGCGTGGAAAGCTCCATACGCTTGGGGTCATATTTTTCCATGAAGCGTTCGCCCTTGTTGTTACGCAGTATGCCACCTTCGCCGCGCACCGCTTCTGTAACCAGCAACCCCTGCACGCCGGGCGGCCAGACCATTCCGGTGGGGTGGAACTGCACAAATTCCATATCCACAAATTCTGCGCCCGCCTCATAACCCAGTGCGTGGCCGTCGCCGGTGCCTTCCCATGAATTGGAGGTAATTTTGAAACATTTTCCCAAACCGCCGGTGGCCAGAATCACGGACTTGGCTTTAAATACCACAAACCGGCCCGTTTCCCGCCAATATCCAAATGCGCCGCAAACCCGGTCGCCGTCTTTAAGCAGCCGCGTGATGGTGCATTCCATGTACACATCAATGCCTTGATGAATGCCCTTATCCTGTAAGGTGCGAATCAGTTCCAATCCGGTACGATCACCCACGTGCGCAAGTCGCTTGTACGTATGGCCGCCGAAGGCTCTCTGCATGATTTTTCCCTCGGCTGTGCGGTCAAAAACCGCTCCCCATTTTTCCAGTTCATTGACCCGATCGGGGGCTTCTTTGGCGTGAATTTCCGCCATGCGCCAGTTGTTGAGATATTTGCCGCCAAAAATAGTGTCTTGGAAATGGGTGCGCCAGTTATCCTCGGATTCTACATTGGCCAGTGCCGCCGCCACGCCGCCTTCCGCCATAACCGTGTGCGCTTTGCCCAGCAGGGATTTGCATATCAGCGCCGTTTTACTTCCCATGGCGGAGCATTCAATGGCCGCCCGTAAGCCGGCTCCGCCGGCACCGATGACAATCACATCATGTTCGTGTGTTTCGTATTTTTCGTCGTAAGTGTTAATGAATGATCCTCACATCATGCCAGATACCCATAGCGCAAAGCCGGATATACAGATCGGTAAAACCCACGGAAAACAGGCTAACCCAAGCCCATTCCATGTGCCGTAAATTCAGGATTGTTACTCCGCCCCATAGTTTGTAGCGGGTGCGCGCCGTGGCCGTGCAACTGAAGCAATCCAGCTTTCCGCCCACGAGGTGTCGCAACGAATTGCAGCCAAAGCTAAAGCCCGTCAGGGCGATAACATTCAACAACATGATCACCGTGCCCAGCCCCACGCCAAAGTGCAGGTGGCCGTTTTTTCCGGTAAAGAAAAAGGCGCGGATCGCATCATACCAGAGAAATGCCAATACGACGGTTGCCAAGTACCAGAAGTACCGGTGAATATTTTGCAAAATAAACGGAAACGCCGATTCGCCCTTGTACTTTCGGCCCGCCGGCTCGCCTACGGCACACGCGGCCGGTGAAAGAAAAAATGCCCGATAGTAGGATTTACGATAGTAATAGCAGGTGGCCCGGAACCCCAGCGGAATCCACAAAATCAAAAACGCATAAGAAAACGGGACGCTAATTCCCAGCAGTGAGTGAACATCAGGGGAATAAAATGGGGAGAGATAATCCGCCCCATGCACGGTGTCCAGGTAAAATTTTCCCTGCCAGGCGGCCCAGGTGGAATATATGCCGAATGCCACCAGCCCCAGAAAAACCAGCAGGGGAGATAGCCACCAAGCGTCACGCCGGGATGTTGCTCCCAGCCCTTTATGATCCAGAACAGACGTAGAATCCGACATACCTTCCCTTTTTGGGTGCCTAAGTTTATCGCGGCACCGGGCGAACTGAAAATAAAGGCCCCTCAAACAAGCGGCCACACTTCAGTTTTCGGCAGTTGGCTGATTGTAGAAACGGTTGGATCGTGTGTCAATTTGCTTTCGTGATGCCGGAATTTTTTTCTCCGGTTGCGGCCTCGCGGTACCGGGTTAAGATTTGTCTGTTATTTTAGCTGGGAGCTACCCATATGGCATTAATATCTTCGAGGCTTCGCAGCAAGATTAACCATAGGCTATTATGCTGCGGCTGTTTGCTTTTGCTGGGCGCTGCACTGTTGACTACCGGTTGTTCACAACAGCCCCTTGCCAAGCCGCGAAAGCTCATGGCTGTTCCCTCGGCGTTGCAGGAGATACATGTCCTTAATGATCGTTCAGCGCTTCTGTCGAAATTGCGCCTCACCGGAACGGTGAATCTGACCTTGACTGGCGAGCATGGGGGTAGCTCATCTTATCAGGCCCATGCGGTGCTGCTGGTAGATCAGAACCGAGTGCCGCATCTTTTGCTGGTCGGGACCTATCTGGGGCAGGATGCCTTTGAAATGGGTATGAATCGCCAAATTTACTGGCTTATTGATCATCAGCACAAGATTGCCTATGTGGGTCGCGTGGCTCTGGCTGATCGGGTGCCGACTGGAGTTATGCCGCTTCGGCCCCAGCGGATTTTGCAAATGCTGGGTATTACTCCCGTGATCCTTAATGATCAAACGCGGATCGCCATGTTCAATGTGCCGCATACTGGCGGCTA
>JAKATV010000361.1 GCA_021818565.1 Planctomycetota bacterium | reverse complement strand
ACTTCACCATCCATGGTGATATCAAGCATACCACCACTTACCCGAGCGCGCCAGTGCCGTTATTGCGAATATTCGCCGCGGAGCGGTAAACAGTTACGGCACAGGCAGCCGCGACAATTTCTACCGTCCGTGCGTGGACCGTGCCCGTGACAATCCGCACAAATATGCTTGATCAACGCAGTTCGGAACTGCTTGCTGGTTTCCTGCATAGCTTGCACAACAACATCCAGCAGGTACTGATGTTTAAAAGTGCAACCGGGCGATACTACGGATTTTCACCGAGTTTCCAAGGCGGTGGTGCGGCCCCCCCTTACCACTATACTTTTGAAACCATCGGACCGGCTCTGGTTTTGGCACGGGTGAGATTGTATCGCCAAATATCAGTAAAACTGAATGTTCCCTTCGAGTTTAGAAATGTACCGGTGCCGGAATAATTGGAGTATGCGCGTAAGGAGTATCTAAATGACGATTGTAGGAATCTACGTGCGTAGGAACGTCATCGCAGCAATCGGATTGATAGCAGTTTTCACCGCAGGCTCGTGGGGCCACGCGGCCAGTCCAATCGGAAATCAGGTTTCTGTGCCGGTTTCCAAGCTCCCAACCATTAATATGCTGCCGGCCTCGCCCCAGTATGCGCCCACAGCATCGCAAATCGCTATGTGGATTCACGAGCTTAAAGGCGGCAATTCCCGCGCACAACAGTATGCTAATCAACATCTGATCGCGGCTGGCGATCCTGCAACGCGATTGCTCACAGCGGCCCAAAGCGGGGCAACGCCAAAGCCCGCCGCCAAGCGATTCCGACAGGTGCTTCATGCCATTGCATTGGCCGATGCGTTGCACGGCCCGCTGGTAACCCTGCAAAGTAAAAGTTGCACGTTACGTAGCTTGCTGACCTCTGTCTGTTCGAGTGCCGGCATGTGGTGCCAGTTGCCCAGAAATTGTAAACGTCTTTCAGAACGTTTCGAGGTCAATATTCAGGGGCAGTTATTCTGGAACGTATTATTGCGGGTAGCAAACGCGACGGGGATAAGCCCGTCGCAAGGAGATGCGCAAGGCCTGTTCTTCAGCAGGCATGGCCTATTTAGCAAGGGAGCGCAGGTTGCGGTAAATGGCGCATTTGTCGTGGTTATTAAATCAGCGGCGTTAAAATCCGCAAAACAACGCACGAAATCGGGGCATAAAAGTTACGATTGCCAACTCGATTGCAATCTACTCCGGGTTCCCACGAAAATGGCTTTTGTCCAGATGGGACTTCCGAAAGTCCTGGCGGCCTCAGACCATAAGGGACACAAACTCTCCATGTTCGGCGACATGGTAACTACGAGTTACTACGGCGTGCCCATCGGGCAGATCATGTCCGGCGATCTCGGAGCCTTGACTATCGGACCAATTCCGCGCGGCTCGCATGAAATTCAACGGCTGCTCCTGAACGCACCGGTAGCAGTATCCTTGAATCCGGAAATTCAGAGCGCCAATAACCTGAATTCCGGCCGCGCGGAAATTGATGCAGACGGCATGCGGTTTCTGTTCGGGCGGCCCAGACCGGCCAAGGGGCAATGGGGCGTCACGATGAATATAATCACCCCGCTCTGGTTGGCAAAATCCTTGCCAGTCCGCGCGTTTCTGTCGCGGATGGATTTCTTTTCTCCCGGGCCGTTTTTCTTTACCCAAGCGGATGGCAATCAGATCGGAAATCCAAAGGGCTTTGGCGGAGGTTATGTTACCAAGGCCCCGTATGAATTTTTTCCCCTGCCATCCAAGCCGGCCGGCGTCTTCGTTAAAACGTATTCTCGCATGGTTGCGGCCAACGTTCCTTTTGTATTTAAACATATATCCCTACCGTTATCCAAGAAGGCTGCGTTCGCGACTCACGTGCCACAACCTCCGATAGTTATCCTGCAGGATATAAAGGTGCGATCCCAGCCGCCGATATTGATGGATGTCAAACAGGTGGTCATGCTGGCTCAACCACGTTCGGCGGCACGGGCCAAACTGCGTGTATCGAGCTGGATTCAGGCTCTCGGAAGTCAAAATCCATCCGTGCGCGCGGCTGCCATGAAACAGTTAAGTCTGGCAGGCGATGCAGCAGAGCCGGCAATTAAAATTGCCTTAAAAGGTTGGACCACGCCGCAAATGCGTCGGGACATGCAAAAAGTGCTGGGAGAGATTGCCCAAAGCGATGCGGTACGCGGGCCGCTGGTAAGCCTGAAACTCACCGATGCGCCACTGGCCACCATTCTAAAACAGCTTTGTGCGCAAGCTGGTTTCTCTGCCGAGTTTGTTGACCTCCACCTGCCAATCGACTTACGTCGGATTACCATAAACATTCAGCGCCAGCCTTTCTGGAAGGTAATCCACCGCATTGCCATGCTCACGGGCGTAAGCCCTGAGGGAAATGACTATTGGGGAACAGGATTATTAACCTTTTACCGGCCCGGTGCCTTTGTCCCAGGCACGCCGGTATATACCCACGGAGCGCTTTTGCTGGCTGCGCAGCGTTCTTCCGTCGCGCAGACCATGAATTTTGATGCGGCACCCGGCCATCGCACTGTCGGCGGATTCAGTTTGAATATCCAGGGCTTTTGGGCACTGGGAAATACCCAGATCGTCCAGTTTGGGCCGGTGAAATTCAGTCGGGCCGTTGACAATCATGGCAGGTCGCTTCTGGCGGCCAAGTCGGCGTCGGTTATGGTGCCACTGCCTGGGGTAAAATATGAGTTTTCCTTCGGCCCCGTGTTGAATTGGCCTTTTCCCGACAGCAGTAAGATTCGTGATCTGCAAGGCGAACTGCCTATCACGCTTGCAGTGGCGCCACGTACGCGGCAAGTCGGCTCTTTGAATCGCGGAAAAGCGTTCATACAGCACGCTGGCATACAGATCAGCATCGGTAAACAAACCGGAGTGGTCAACAATGTGTCAGATCCACGGAACGATATCTGCACGATTCAGATCACGGTTGGTACCGGCGGGAAAGGGACCAATTTGCCCGTGGCAAACTTTTTTATGCAATCCTTGCCGCAGGGCACGTCGTTTGGCTACACCCCCAGCATCGGTGGTGTATTGGGCTTTAAAAGTAAATCAGGCCGGCAGTTATCATGCCGTATCTGGAAGCGGGGAGATGGTTCGGGTTGGGACTACAAGGTGTATGTTCATGGCGGACTGCCGGTAACGGCATGGGCGAAGTTCTACTCCAATTTTATTCACGTACACGTCCCGTTTAGCTTTCACAATCTCCCGATTCCTGCCAACTCAGGCACGGTGGCGCAACCGTTGGCTATACCGGCACAGGATCACATCCGAGTTCCTAATCCCGCCGAGCTTACGATGCTTGCCTCGCGCGGCCCCGGGATCTCGAAAACGCAAACCTCGCAGTGGATACAGCAGCTAGCCGACAGTGCGCCGCGCCGCCAGCGCACGGCAGCGCGTCACTTAATTGCCGCCGGTAACACCGCCATTCCGCTAATCCAAATGGCGCTACGGCACGCCGCTGATCCATCGGAGCGCCGGCAATTATTAGCCGTTCTCGATGCCATCGCCGCCAACAACGACCTGCGCGGCCCGCTGGTTTCTCTGAATTTAAAACATGTATCCGTTAATCAGGCAGTGACGCAACTGTGCTCGCAAGCCGGAATTACGGCATATTACAATCAATCTTTGGTATGGCCCAAGATGACATTCAACATCCGCCGCCAGCCATTGTGGAAGGTACTTCAGCGCATCGCCGACATCACGCACATCGGCCCAACAGGAAACGCGTACAGCAACTATCGCCTGCAATTCGGGCACCAAAGCCTTTTCGCCCCTGGCGTTCCCATGGTAGTTCACGGAGCGTGCGTGCTGGCCATACAATCCATTCGGCGCTATCAGAACCAGTGGTTGACGAAGGTCGATCCCGTTAATAAAAAGCGAAACTTTGCGGCAACCTGCTTTGTGTTATGGGCACCGACGCGAAAACAAATCCTTGAACAGGTCGGCGGTTGGCATGCGAAAGAAATTATTACGGATTCTCATGGAAAAGTGTTACGGATCGCCGCCGTTAAGGCCTCGCAAAATGTCTGGCCGCATAAGCGGGCTGATGCCCTGTTTCCGTTTCAACTTCATTTGCCCTGGCCGCTGCCCGGTTCCGCAACCTTGGCTTTGCGCGGCACTTTACGGATGTACCTATCCAGTGAACTACAAACCATGCATCTTGGCAACCTGAAAATTGGCCGCACCGCATTGACCGATGATGGCATGACGTTGAAATTTGCAAAGCTGCAGCAGATTCCCGGCGGCTGGAAACTTCGGCTGGATATCGGTAGCCCGCAGGGCTTTTCATACCACGGCAAAACCAGCCATTGGCTGCCCTTCGCTCAAATGCCTATCGAGCATTGTTTTACACACAATCTCTTCGGAGGTAAAGAATTCACCTTGTATAACGCCGCGGGTCAGCCCCTGCGTATTACCAGCCATATCGGCGGATTACGGAAGAGCCGCGGGTGGGGATTCTACCGTTATACGTTGAATATAGTTGGCACCAAGCCCGAAAGCGCCAGCATAGAATTTTTCACCCGCACCATTGTTGCGAACGTGCCCTTTGATTTCAAAAACCTGCCAATACCTCGGTAAATTGAGAAAAACCGGTCGGCCAGATTGCGGACGAAAATTGGTGTAATGTATGCTTTCCGGCTCGCGCGAACGAAGGTCTACAATTTCCGGCGAATCGGGTTATAATTTTGGCGCTTGGTTTTGCTGGAAGTTCCGGCGGTATCGCGGAACAGGCTGCGGCGGAGCGTAAGTGGGCGGATTTGGAGTGCCCGGAGTTTTCCGGGGGAATGGGTTATGGAAAACCTGCAATTATCAGTTATCGCGCCTGCGTATAATGAGGTGGACAATGTTCAGCCTCTGGTAGAGCGTATTGGCCAAGTATTTGGGCCGCTGAATCTGAGGTTTGAAGCCATCATCGTCGATGACGCCAGTACCGATGGCACGCGGGAAGATCGGA
>JAKATV010000472.1 GCA_021818565.1 Planctomycetota bacterium | reverse complement strand
CGGTACGGGTTAAACAGGCCATTGATCTGCGGCGGTTCCCGCCGATTCCCCGTGCCACCATGGAATTTGAACGCCGCTACAAGGGCCGCACGGCCATTGAACGCGTCAACGCCCGCTGCAAGCTCTTCTGGGGTGCTGATGACGGGAATGTCAAAGGAGCCAAACGCTTCCATGCTCATGTCGCCACGATCATGGTGGTACATGCCCTGTTTGCCACAGCCTTGGCTTGTCCCCCCCGCTACGAAGGCAAAAGCTTCTCCCCGGTGAAACTCTCCAAAATATCCCTGGCGTTGTATCCGGGAAATCCGGCTGATTCATCCTGACCCCAGAAAAACGGGCCGCAGGTGAAAATCCAAACTCTCACAACTCATCGCGATGCAACAAAAACCGGCCGATGCGGTAAATGCTGCGCAAAAACAGCCGATAGTGGACCTTCCGCACGCCAATATGGCTGGAAGCGGTGGAAATTCATCCACAAACTAATAGCCATATCAACACTTCTAAATATCATGCCTCTCTGGAATCCTTACAACGCAACCGGCTCTGTGAATCAACGTGTTCCAGGTTCCAAGTTCCGAATTCATTGGACCGCTTTTTTTCACCACAGAGGCGGGTGAGGAAACGGAGGACGGGGGTGGGAAACCGATCCATCTCGGCGTGCCGCAACCGCTGCCCCACCCAAGCATCGGGATGTCATCTGTGCTACCGCCGCGCATCGCAGTGGTCCGTAGTCGAATCCATGGAGCGAACCTCACTGGGAATGCGTTTAATGGCTTCACCAATCACCTCGAAGTTTCGGTAAACCGCGTCCTGAATCAGCGTTGAGTCCAGGAATGCCTGCCTGCCACCGGGTGTATAACTGCGGACGCGTTCGATACATTCAAGCGCGTGTACCAGAAATAGTTTTGAATCTTTTGGCTCGCCGGTCAAAGTTTCACCGCCTCATGAAGCACTCGGTCGCGGATCAGCCGGTGCAGGCTATTTTCCGTGACAATATCGAAACTGCGCCCCAGCGCATCATGCAAATCGTTCGCCATACCGACAAGGTCCAGCAGACTCCGGCCAGGCTCGAACTCCACCAGCAGGTCCACATCGCTTTCCTGCCGATTATCTTCCCGCGCCATTGAGCCGAAGACACGCACATTGCGGGCACCATATTTTCTGGCGGCCGAAAGTATGTCGTCACGATGATCTTTCAGCCATGGATTCATGACCCAGACTCCTGTTGGCCCCCGTTCGGTTGACCCGTTAGTGCCAGTTCACAAGGTACACTTATCTTAATTTAACAGCAAGAATTCCTTCCGGCTATTTCCCGCCACGTATTTCACCACGCTTTCCGCAAAAACCGGACGTGCCCATTTCGTCGGGATTTGGAAAATGGAATCTAGGGACGGTCACCCTGTTTCTTGATACCCGGCCCAGATGATGGTACAGTGTTCTTCATTCCTCAGACCGCTCGCGTTGCCACCCCCGGAATACTCCACCACGTTACCCAGCGTGGAAATGGCCGTCAAGCGGCTTTTTTCATTGTCCTTTTCGTTGACGATAATCAGGGGACATCACCACCCTTCGCCGGGCCACGCAAACCGGCAGCCCACGAAAAGATACAACAACCCGATCCGGAAGGTACCGCGCCGCGTACACCACGGCTTTAATAGGTGAATGTCCCCCGTTATTGCATACAACCCGATGATTCATCGGGTTCCCACTACTGGAATTGAGGATGTTCCCGCTTGCGCAAGTGTCCAATGGCGACCGCGTTTCGGCTACGTTTCAGACGATTCTTGCGTTTCTTGTCTTGATGGCTGCATCCACTGCACCATTTCCTGCGCACTTTCCAGCCATCGGATTTTCTGCTCCAGTGACAGCTTCGCCAAACGCCGCATCTGGGCCAGTTCATGGCCTTCCCATCCGGATTCCCAGATTGTATCGCCGGAATGGTTGTTTTCACTGTTGTCTGTCATTGTGCTAATGGTCGTTACACTTTCGTAATGCACGATGTTTCACCCTTTACCAAATGGCTGATGACATTCTACCATCCACAGCGTGCGGTTAAAATGATCGAATCTGACGGCCCGGTGATATATCGACAGGCTCCTATTCGTGGCGTGCGGCTTGCTGTGCCGCATCGCGAATGCCGTTGAGCATGCCGCTGAAAACCACGTTATGCAGCGGTGCCACTGCGTACCAATACGCCAGTCCAGCCAGCCCGCGTGGCCGGAACCGGGCGGTCTGAGTAAGAATGGATCGAGGCGGCTGATTGCCAACCCCGGCTTCCTGCAATTCAACATCAAATTCCAGAACGGCTTGGCCAGGCAATTTCATTTCCGCCTGCAGCCGCAGGTGGTGGGGCGGCCTAATGGCCGTTACGCGCCAGAAATCCAGAGCATCTCCATAAGATAAATTCATGGGATCTCGTCGCGCTCGGCGTAAGCCCGGTCCGCCTGCAAGCTGATCCATCCACCCGCGCATGCGCCAAAGCCAGTCGGCCGCGTAATAGCCATGCCCGCCGCCAATTTTGCAAATCCTATCAAAAACAATCGTCGGGTCCGCCAAAATATCTGTTTTCCGAATATCGGAGAAAACGCGACCACCCGCCCATTCCGGATCGCCCGGCATGACGCCGGCATCACTCCAGGCTGTTTCCACTTGTCCGCTTTGCAATTTTCCAAGCGCCAATTCTATCGATTGTGCGGGGCTCAATAGAGTACAGGGCATGAGTTCCGAGGCACGCGCATCGCGGCAGACCACCCGATTCTTCAACCCATCGGCCAGCGGTCTGGCCACCTGAAAACTCAACGGCGTTATCAGATGTATCCACAATGAGCTTAACCGGGGCGTCAGCAGCGGCACCGGAATGATTATCCGGCGCGGCAGGCCGATGGCAGAAGCCATCAGTCTGATAAGCTGCGCGTAGGTCAGAACTTGGGGGCCACCGATGTCAAGCGTTGCGCCAATGCTTTCCGGGCAATCGAGGCACTGCACCAGATAATATAGCACATCGCGAATGGCGATTGGCTGGCACTGCGTTTGAACCCATTTGGGTGTAATCATAATCGGCAGGCGTTCGGTGAGGTATCGGAGAATTTCAAAGGATGCTGATCCGGATCCAATAATCATCGCGGCCCGTAGCACTGTGACGGGCACCGTTGCTTCGGCCAGGCAGGCCTCCACTTCTCGCCGTGAGGTTAGATGCCCACCCCACCGGGAAGGTTCGCCAAGTTGGCCTCAAAGAAGCCCCCGAAACCCAAGGCGTCGGGAAGGCCGGCCTTCAAGGAGTAGAGGCCTGCAGCCGCAACCGGCGCGATGCCGGCCATCGCTGTCATTATAGAAATGTTTGCAAGCACATCGGGGATGCTAAAGCCATGCCCATTCAAATCACTCAGGTTGATCGGATCATTGCCGGTGAAGGCGTAGGGCAGGTCAGCCATGGGATTGGCAAGCGAGCCGCTGTATCCATAATCGGATTGGGTGAAACTGCCGGTGGCGGCATTGTAGAACCGTGCATGATCGTAATAGTTCCCGCTGGCGGCATCGAACGGCATGGAACTATACAAATATGTTGTTAATGCCGTCGCGGCATTGAAGCCTAGCGCGTCGCCGAAGGCGTCATAATTCATGTCGTCAACGACCTTGCCGGTGACGTCGGTAACAAGCCGTGTGTTGCCGTGGGCATCGGCGCTGCGCTCAATGACCAATGGATAACGATCAATGAATAATCTCTCGGAGATTCCGATTGTTTTTTGATCAGTGTTCATTGATCCGTGATCAGTGGGGTTCACCACAGAGGCGGCGGAGGAAAGAAGAGGGCGGGTAACGGGAGCGGGAAAACAATCCACAGATTTCCAGGATTGCGTGGATTCCTCGGCCAGTACAGCGGTGCGCGCACGGCGGAAATTTTTCACCCGAGAGCGGGCGGAAGATGCCGAAATTGTTCCACTTATTGCCATAATTCCACATCATCTCGCCGTTAGACAACCACCAAATCATCCGTTATCATGGATATTAACACCTTCACAATTGGCTGGGCCTTCACAGCCGCTACAGTTACGTCGATACCAGCCGACGCCCGCGAACGTCGCGCCATTGATAAGAAATGTGCTGAATATTGCCCCCTCTACCATGAAGGCGTACCCGTACTGCGGGGGCCACCAATCCACGCTGGCAGGAAGCCAACAGAGCCAAAGCGGCTGGAGTACCATTAGGCCCGCTGCGTTCAGGAATGCAAGCGCAGCGACGCGGCGGTCGCGCAGGCCGGGGCACCACCGCCCCAAGCACATGCCGATAACGAGCGACGGAACCGCAAAGTCCGCCAGGCGAGCGAGGTCCGGACTGTGGCTTGGGTCATACAGAAAGAGCGCCGCGCCTGTGCCCACAAAATGCGATCCCAGATAAAGGTGAAGGCCAACCTCGAATGCCAATATCGCACCCCACATCGTCGCTATTTTAAGAGCCAGGTGGCCTGATCCTCGGAACCGTACCTCGTCACCCATTCGATGCCCCGCTTCCTACATCCCACAGTTGGCGGTAGAAGGTGAGCGAGAGACCCAGGGGCGATGCCGCGCCTGTTAACTGCGTGGCATTTCCTCCCAGGCTGATCGAAAATCCAAAGCTGTGGGGTTGTGCGGGACCAAAAAATACCGTGACGGACGAGCCAGCCAACAACGAGCCAGCCTGTTGCATCGCCGATGAAATTTGGTACATATCGTACTGCACGTATTTGAGCAAATCCCACCCGCCCGGACCGGCCTCGCCAGGAAGCGGCACGCCAATGGTGGAAAGGAGCTTCCCTGAGACGAAGGCGCTGGTGAGCAGATTGCGTAGCCGGGCCTGTAGAGGTGCCGGAAACGAGGTGTACGGCACGGTAGCGCTAACGAATAGCCCGGTGTAGTCCCCCGATCGTGGTGTCTCCCAGACCGCACCGACCGCTAGGCGTAACTGTTTACCGCTCTGCGGCTCCGGCAGGCAAGTTCAGGAGGAGTCGATCAGAACATCGGTAAGCAAGCCGGGATTTTTACCGGCCCAGGCGTTCATGAGGAGCGTCTTGATCGTTTCAAATAG
>JAKATV010000119.1 GCA_021818565.1 Planctomycetota bacterium | reverse complement strand
GGCAATCGGCTTAAAGCGTGCATTTTCAGGTTGATGGGTTTGGAGAAACGTATGGCAACGTGTTCTGAAATTGTACGACCTATGATTATGGGCGTGGTGAATGTCACGCCGGATAGTTTCAGTGATGGCGGCAGGTTTTCCACGTCCGGTGGGATTGATCATCAGGCGTGTATTGAGCAGGGCCTTCGCATGGTGCAGCAGGGGGCGAGCATATTGGATATCGGCGGTGAGGCCTCGTCTTTTCATCGGCCGGGCGTGGTGCCGGTGCCGGCGGATCAGCAGATTCATCGCGTGGTGCCGGTCATTGAGGGCTTGGCAACCCGCCTTGGCGAATTACCGAAAACCGATCCGGCTGTCATTATCAGTATTGATACGCGGTGCAGTGCGGTGGCGCAAGCGGCCATCTCTGCCGGTGCCGGGATGATTAATGATACGTCCGCTGGAGAGCATGATCCGGAGATGTTTCCTGTGGCGGCACGTACGGGTTGTTTTGTGGTGCTCATGCACATGTGGGTGGAAAGTCCGCAGCATTCGCCGGCGGCACGGGAAAATATTTGTGCGGAAGTTTTCGATTATCTGTTGCGGCGGGCAAAGGCGGCCATGGACATGGGGATTGCCCAAGATCGCATTCTGCTGGATCCCGGTTTGGGTTTTGGTAAAGCGACGGAAGATAACTGGCGAATACTAGCGCATATTGACCAGTTGGTAGACCGCGGCTTTCCGGTGGTTCTGGGGGCCTCGCGTAAGAGATTTCTGTCAAAGATTATCCCGGATGGAACACCTGATAATTGGGATCAGCGTGATATGGCCACGGCGCTGGTAACAGGCCTGGCGGCCCAGCGCGGGGTGTTGGTGCATCGTGTGCATAATGTTGCATCTGGGTCGATGGCGTTGGCGGTTATGGCGCGATGCCGCAGCACGCAATAAGCACGCCGGAACGGAGTACTTGACGGGTACTTGGCGGGAGGGTCGATTCTGTGCATAATTCGCGCAGGGGAATTGCCGTTATGCGGCCTGAATTTCCCATGTTGTTTAGGCGCAATAGCGCGGACGGGACTTTTGAATGCAGTTTTTACTCCACGGCGGGCTGGCTGCGGATGCCGGCGACGCAATGATTCGCCACGGTCATCGCGTGCATCAGATCGCGGAACTCACCGACCCGACACCCGCATTGAGCGATCCAAAGGAATTGCTTGCGGATTTAGCTAAGCGGCAATGGTGCCTTTTAACGGCAGATCGTGATTTTATTCATGCCATTTATGATCAGGGCCTGGCATTTCCCCTTTGTATGGTGCTGTTAATTGCCGAACCGCAGCATCGAAGCGACGCGGTGGATCGGCTTTTTGAGCGTTACAAGCGCCTATCACCCAAGCGGCTTTATACCGTTACGCCCGGCCGCGTGAAGGTGCGGCAGTTACCCGGTTAACACAACGATATGATTGAACTTTCTGAACAAACGGCTCTGGAATATTTACGCCACCGTGGAAGCGTTTCTCCCGAAGGGGAAGTGCTGGTACAAAGCCTGTCCGGCGGGGTGGCTAATGTGGTGCTCAAAATTATGGACATGAACGCCGGTGAGCCGGTGGGGACGGACATGCGCACCGCGGGGCAGATTAAACGGGGCGTTCCGGATAAGCGCATGCGCTCTGGGGCCTGTTTTGTCATCAAGCAGCCGCTGGGGGAGTTTCGCACCGCCGCCAAATGGCCGGTGGATCGTGACCGGCTATGGGTGGAGCGTGATGCATTGGTCATGCTGCGGGACATCCTGCCCGCTGATTCGCTTCCAACGGTTCTCTGGAGTGATTCGGAAAATTACGTTCTGGCCATATCGGTTGCGCCGGTGGGGGCGGTGAATTGGAAAAAGCAGTTGCTGACCGGGCAGGTTGATCGACGTGCGGCTGAGGCCGCGGCGGAAATTCTTGTCATGCTGCACGCTTCTACCATGAATGATGCCAAATGGGCGCAGCGATTTGGCGAGCCGCGGGGATTTATCCAACAGCGCATCGACCCCTATCTGCGGTTTGTCGCTGAAAAAGTTAAATCTGTGGCCCCGGCATTGCAAGAGATCGAAACGGAGCTTCTCCGTTATCCCAAGTGCCTGATTCACGGTGATTTTTCACCAAAAAATATGCTCTGGCGGGCACCGGCGGAGGGCCAAAGTGCTCACTTATTTGTTTTGGATTTTGAAGTGGTGTTTTATGGTAATCCCGCTTTCGATGTGGCGACACTCTTGAATCATCTGCTGCTTAAAGCATTTTATTTGAAAAAGCGCTGGCGGGCCGCCATGATCGCTGCGGATTATTTCTGGCAGACCTATCGCGAAACGGCACCGAAAGCAATGGCTGCGCAAATTTCAGATAGCGGGGGCAGAATTCTCGCGGCGCTGCTGCTGGCGCGAATGGATGGTAAATCTCCCGTTGAATACATTACTGAGGAAGATCAGAAAAATGTCATCCGCCGGTGCGCGACAGAATTGCTGTTACAGGGCGACCATTCCATGGATGCGGCCATTGATCATATTGCAGGGTATTTGGATCAGGGGTAACGGACCTGAAAGAGTCGCAATATAGGCCCCCTCAAGGCAGCGAGGAGGCGGCACTTGCCGGAAATAAGCCATCCATTAGGATATACTTCTTGCAATGGGATGCACAATGCGGTTTGCAGCCTGGAAGGTATGTAAGTGGAGTAAACAATTTTATGGATCGCACCTTAATTATTCTCAAGCCGGATTCCGTAGAGCGGGGGTTAATTGGAAATATTATCTCCCGGTTTGAACAAAAGGGATTAAAGATTGTCGGAATGAAGTTTTCGCGTATTGCGCCGGCGGTGGCGCATGAACATTATGCCATGCACAAAGGCAAACCTTTTTATGATTCACTGGTTAAGTTTATGACCAGTGGTCCGGTGGTGTTGCTGGTGCTGGAGGGGAATAATGTTATCGATGTTAGCCGTAAGATGATGGGGGCCACATTCGGCTATAAAGCGGAGCCGGGCACGATACGGGGAGATTTCGGCGTTTCCAGCGCTTATAATCTCATACATGGTAGTGATTCTCCTGAGACCGCGAAAGCTGAAGTTTCGCGATTTTTTAAGGCCGAAGAATTATTTGATTTCAATCGGGCTTTGGAACCTTGGATTTACGATCTGTCCAGTGGTAATCCCCAATAATTTCCGCAATGACTGATCGCTGGGCAATTGGAGTGTGCGATGATTATCAAAAGTAGTGATTCGGTGCCGGCCAAACCGGTAACCATGGCCGGGGCGAATCGTGTAACCATGCAAATGCTCCTGGGGCCTCTGGAGCAGTGCCCAACATTTGCCATGCGTAAATTTACCGTTGAACCCGGCGGATTTACACCGCATCATCACCATGATTATGAACATGAAGTTCTGATTTTAGCCGGGCGTGGGGAAGCCTTGACCCCGGACGGAACCAAGGCTCTGAAGCCCGGCGACGTGGTGTATGTGCCGGCAAATGAGATGCACCAGTTTCGTAATTCCGGTGCGGTCAATTTTGAATTTATTTGCCTGGTTCCCGCCCGTGTACATGCCCCTTGCGTGGGCTGAAAGTCAACTTCGCGAGCGTGCCTGATGGATATGCCCCTGGCTGACAACGCCGTTAAAACCCCCGGAGTGGTGGCGTGCGTTGAGGTGGCGGGACACACGCTGGAATTATTTACTCAATCGCATCTGTTATTCGAAGCGATGCTTCTGGATATTGCGGCCGCAAAAGAACGGGTTTGGCTCGAAACGTATATTTTTTCCGACGATCGGGCTTCGTATGCCATTGCCGATGCTCTGGTGCGCTGTGCGCAGGCGGGCATGGATGTGCGCCTGCTCTATGACGCCTTGGGAAGTCAGCATACCAATCCCGCAATCTTTGAAATGTTGTCTTCAGGCGGGGTTCAGGTACACGCGTATCACCGGATTAAAGAGGCTTTACACTCCATAGCGGCATTTATCATTCTTAATCGCCGCGATCATCGCAAGTTGCTGGTGGTGGATAATCGCTGCGCCTATTTCGGCGGGATGAATATTAACGATCACGGCCACCTCTTCCGGGCATCACCCGACGATCCATCGGTTGATTCGGCGGCGGCCTGGCGGGATATGCACATTCGCATGGCCGGTCCGCAACAGGTGGAGATTGCCCTGAGTTTTGAACGATCATGGATGCACGCCAAAGGCCGGAATATGCCGCTACGCCCCAGCGGCTATCGGCGCGTGATGTTGGGGGAGGCTCATGAATCCATCCACTTTTATGACGCTGGGCCGGGGCTGAAGTTCAGCCGGGCACCCCGCGTATTTCGTCGGTTGCTGCGCGCTGCCAACCAAAGTGTGGTTATCGTCATGGCCTATTTCATTCCCGTGGGGCGTGTGATGCGCGAAATTATTCGCGCGCGGAAAAGAAACCTGCATGTGCATGTGCTGGTTCCCGCCATGACGGATGTCCCCATTGCCCAGTATGGCGCATGGTATCTGTATCGTAAACTTTTACGGGCGGGTGTCCGGTTGTATGAACGTAAGAACCGCGTCATGCATACAAAAGCCATGGTTATTGACCGGCAGTGGACGGTGGTTGGTTCGGCCAACATGGATCCTCGCAGCTTATATATCAACCTGGAGTTTATGGCTGTAATACGCTCGCGCGCCTTTGCGCAGGCCGTCATTCGTGTGACCCGCAACGAATTGCGTCGCAGTCGGCGGGTACGATTCTCTGACTGCGAAAAGCGCACGCTTAAGCAGCGATTCCTTAGTACGCTGGCCTATTCCTTCCGCTGGTGGCTATAAAAAAAGGCGGGCGCGGCTTTTGCCGCACCCGCCTGAATGACACAGTATAGCAGGAAATGGAAATCAGCTTTCCAGACCGCCGCGGTATTTCTTGGCCGGACGTTCGGATTCAGAAGATTCCCGATCTTCACCCCATTGGGCGCGCTTGAGCGACAGGCCGATTTTCCGGTCTTCGATATCCACGCGGAGAATCTTGACTTCCAATTCATCATCAAGCTTGACCATGTCCTGCGGATTTTCAACCTTGTTGTCAGAAAGTTCGCTGATGTGCAGCAGGCCTTCCAAGATCG
>JAKATV010000496.1 GCA_021818565.1 Planctomycetota bacterium | reverse complement strand
CCAGCGCTGCATATCCGAGCGTTCCTTAAATGATCCGATCTTGTCACGGACCATGCACTTAAGGAAATGCGCGAAACGACAGGTGGCAAAAAGATACGGCAGGCGGGCGGCAAGATTGGCATTGGCCGTGGCGTCCGCATCGGCATATTTTTCCGGTTCCTGCAGGGATTGCGCTCCGACAAATACCGCATAATCCGTATTTTTCCAATGCGACAGCGGCATTAATCCGTTTTTAGCCAACTCGGCTTCCCGGCGATCAGTAATGGCAATTTCCGTGGGGCATTTCATATCCACGCCGCCATCGTCGGTGGGGAAGGTATGGCAAGGCAGCCCTTCAACCATGCCGCCGGACTCTACGCCGCGGATTCGCGAGCACCAGCCATAAAGCTTAAACGCTCGATTGATATTAACACCCATCGCGTAGGCGGCATTGGACCATGTGTATTTATTATGATCCGCTTTGCCTGTATCTTCTTCGTACGCAAATTCTTCAACGGGATTGGTTTTGGCCCCATAGGGAATACGGGAAAGGAAACGCGGCATGGTCAAGCCGATATACCGGGCATCATCCGATTTTCGCAGTGACCGCCACGGGGCATAATCCGGGGTCTGGAAAATTTTGGTCAAATCACGGGCATCGCCGACTTGCTGCCAAGAATCCATGTTCATCAGGCTGGGCGATGTTCCGGAGATGAAGGGGGCATGAGCGGCAGCGGCGATCTGGGCCATTCCCGCCAGAATTTCAACATCGGGCGGAGAGTGATCAAAATAATAATCACCAATCAGGCACCCATAAGGCTCCCCGCCGGGGCTGCCGAATTCATCTTCATAAAGCTTCTTGAAAAGAGGGCTTTGATCCCATGCGGTACCCTTGAATTTTTTAATGGTCTTTCCAACATCTTTTTTGGAGATGTTCATAACCCGGATTTTCAGGGTTTCATCCGTTTCAGTATTATTTACCAGATGATGCAGGCCCCGCCACGTCCCCTCAAGCGATCGGAACGCCTCATGGTGAATTATTTCGTTGACCTGTTCCGTGAGTTTGGCGTCCAGCTGCGCGATGATGGCTTCAATGGAGCGCACTACATCATCAGAAATCAGCGATGTTCCTTCCAAGGCCTGCTGGGCCAGAGTCTGCACCGCGGTTTTGATTTGTTCGGCTACGCCGTCGGTCTTAGGTTTGAACTCTTTTTTTAACAGCGAATCAAATTCGCTTAATTCAACCGCTGCCGCCGAGGGTACCGCCCCGGATTGAGCCTGTGTTGGTTCCGCCATTTTTGGCCTCCTGTATGTATAAAATATCAGAATGGTAAAGCCAATAGATTCACGACGGTTGTTTAGGAGCTGCGGCCAGAGCCTGAAGCAGTGCCGGGTCCTTTAACGCCTTCCCCAGCAATTCTTCCGCATTGGCCTTGCCATCCATGTAGGTCAAAAGGTTGGCCAATTGGGTGCGCGCTTCCAACAATTTTCGCAGCGGCTCAACTTTGCGGGCCACCGCGGCGGGCGAGAAATCATCCATGCTGTCGAAGGTGAGTTCAACCGGCAGGTTGCCTTCACCGGATAGTTTGTTGGCGACTTGGAACGCCACACGCGGCTTGGCGGCTTTCATGCGTTCGTCAAAATTATTAACGTCAATTTCCAGGAACTTGCGTTGATCCACTCCGGGAAGCGCTTCCGCGGGGTTGCCCGAAAGATCAGCCATGACGCCCATGACGAAGGGAAGGTTTATTTTCTTTTCTGAACCGTAGAGTTCCAAGTCATATTCGATTTGAACACGTGGTGCGCGATTGCGAGCGATAAACTTCTGACTGCTTGCCTTAGCCATAGGACAGCTCCATCAAAATTGCCCGTGCGAAAGTGCCGCACAAAATGTATACCCCTTTTCTTACGATCCAATTTACTCGAAGGCGTAAATCATGTCAAGCCACGCGAACAAATTGGGGTTATGAAATCACCTTTTTTACTCCCCTTCCTTCGCCAATCCGGCCAGCGCCCTGATCGCAGCCAACGTATCCGGCGAAAGATCGGATATCACATCAATAAAATTCTTATCGATCAACCGCTGCGCCCGCTTTAATAATAAGGGAACCGGACTGGAGGGTTCTGTAGCTTCCAGAAAGCGGCAGATTTCATCAATGGCTCGGTTGCAGTCCGCCCTTGACGCAATTGATCCGACGGAAAAACCCCCGGCTTTATGGGGCATAGCCGGTGCCACGGCTGCCGACGTGCCGGCAGCTCCGGAGCCGCTAGAAGACGCAGCGGAAGCTTCGGAACTCTTGTTCTCAGCGGCCCCCATGTGATGGCGCATCGCGGCCTGAATGGCACTAAGAATCTTTCGGCTCCCCTGCAAATCCACCGCATGGCCGGGTGGAACATGAGCGGTTAATGCCGCGTCCATGGCATCCCATGCCGCAATGGACTCGTCAATCGCCCGGGAAATCAGGGCCAGAGATTCTGGGTTTGCGGACTTAAAGGCCGCGTCAATAATACCAGGATCCTTTTTTTCTTCGCCCTCTGGAGGGATTAATTCACCACGGGCAATTAGAATATCCCGCAGGCATATAGGTCCGATCTGCTTGGAGTCGGCCAGCACCATACTGCGAAGGCGGTCCGGAAACTTAAGGATGTCACCATAAACATCTCCTTGCGGCGACATTGCGGCAATGGCATTGACGCGGAAGGTGGGGTCATTGTTATCATCCGGATCCAGGGCCGGATAAAGCGTCGGCCAGAATGATTCCACACTTTTTTGGATCAGCACAATTCCATCCCGAAATCCCGGCGCGCCGCGCAATTTCAATTCCGCCAGGGTCAGGTAGACCATGATGCGCAAATCCCGCGTGCGGGTAAGCAACGCCTGACAGCGGTCTGAAATATCGCGCCAATCAGGTTCTTCAGCCGCGATCTTTACATCGCCCATTTCCCGTTCAGGCGTGCCCTGAATCAGCCGTTCCAGTTCCATGAAATCCGGGTCGTAGGATAAATCCGCACCGCATGGATGCTCCGCGGCTAGCGGTTGAAGCAACGGCTCGATATTCAGATCAGACATTTAATGGCCCTTTATTTTCAGAGGAGTATAGCATCGCAAAACAAATTGCGACGGTCCTGTTACAGCGCGTCGCACCAGCAGGATCACTGGTTTAATAACTTGCGTCCTAAAACTGCCTCTTCAAATTGACTTTCGGACAATGCTTCCGGATTCAAGTACGCGAGAATCGTGTTCCCCGAAAGCCGCATCTCCACCGGGGTTAAGCCAAGTTGCATCGCCTGGGCCAGCAGGGCACGAAGTTGATTCAGCGTGGCCAGCACCTTGGCTTGGGACGGCGTCTTTTCCAGCCATGCGCGGAAGCCCATCGGTGTCGCGCTATACTTCCCCAGCAGTTCATTGAACAATCGTTCCCGCGCCGGCATCATCTTTTCCTCCACCTTTAAACCCAGGACATAGCTGCGGTAAGAATTGCTGATAAGCTGATGTAATTCCATGCGCCGTGACCGATACACGGGATTGCCTTGCTTATCCACTCGCTGTTGATGAGTCTTGGGATCAATCACCGGTACCAAGAACAAATCACGATACATGGCAATGAAATCCATGGTCTCCCGGTACGGAAGTCGTGGCGTAGTAACCGGGTAGCGGCCTTTAATGGGGATAATGTCGTTAAACACCGTGTCGCCACCGCGGAGTTGCAGCAGCTCCGAGATCGTTGCATTGCGGGCGTTGATGCCCGCTTTAATCAGCACTCGGCGTTGCGCTGCCGAAAGGGTTGTCACATAACTAGTTTGCGCCGGGGGAGTCGCTACCGGAGGAACGAATATAAAATTATCTGTGACCGGGCCGCTGGCCACAAGGTCAAGATAATACTCTGTACCGACAGCGTCTGTAGTAAGTGCTCCGGCGGTAATATTAGGTCCGTATTGGTGGATTTCTTGATTGCCAATGTATTGCCCGCCAGAGGCGCTCGTTGTGCCGGTGGGCGTTGCAAACTGCGCTCCATAACCAATCCCTACCTGTGAAAGCGATCCAGTAAAAGAAATTGATTCTGCGACCACATCCGTCCCTTCCGGTGTCGGCTTGGCCAACCCCAGCGAGCCGCTCTGATTTTGAAATAGAACAGAACCGGTGGGTCGTAAGCCCATATAGACTGTTTCAGCATTAACACCGAGCGTTCCAGCCACATTCAAGTCACCAAGGGTTGCGGTTGCGGTTGCGGGCGAACTCGAGGTACCGATGGTTAAACTGGTCAAGGATGTCCATTTCTGATTTTGCCCCATAGCAATGCTTTGACCGGTAACGGTAATCGTACCAGTTGTGTTAGTTGTCACGATTGTCGCCACACTTGGAACTTCGGCAACGGGAATGTCGGCACCAAGGCTAACCGTGCCACGAGTGCTCGTTATATTGCCGTCGATAACCAATCCGGCCGCAATTTGTACGCCGTGAACCGTAGGTTGCTGAACCGGCACCAGCGAACCCAGCACCCCCGATACCTGCTGTAATGAACTTCCCGAATCCAGTGTGATATTGCCGGTGGCATTCACGTTGGCCATCAGCACAATTCCGCCTGTGGTATCTAAATTATCCACCGTCAGGCTGGCCAGGGGGTTCGTCGCGCCCACCGAACCATTGAAAGTGGTCATGTCGGCGGTTTCAACGTGCAGCGAATCGCCGCCGACCGTGGCCGCATCCACTGTCGATACCAAGTCCACCGCACTGTTGCTCGTGGTCAGCGTGTCATTGCTGCCCAGCGTCACCGCACTGTTGTAGGTCTGCGTGCCGCCCGTGGTCACCACCCCGCCGTTGATCCCGGTCGGGCCGGTCACGGTCAGACTTGCCAGCTCGTTGGTGCCGCCCACAGCGCCGCCGAAGGTCACGGCCCCCGTGCCCGCCGCAACGGTCAGACTTTCCGTATTGGCCGTGGCCGCATCCACTGTCGATACCAAGTCCACCGCACTGTTGCTCGTGGTCAACGTGTCATTGCTGCCCAGCGTCACCGCACTGTTGTAGGTCTGCGTGCCGCCCGTGGTCACCACCCCGCCGTTGATCCCGGTCGGGCCGGTCACGGTCAGACTTGCCAGCTCGTTGGTGCCGCCCACA
>JAKATV010000190.1 GCA_021818565.1 Planctomycetota bacterium | reverse complement strand
GCAGGCCAGTTTCTGGCTGCTGTTGCTGGTTGCGATGGATTTGCTTTACGCTCTGCATACCGGCTCGCTGGTGCTGGCGGTGCTGGCCATCGCGGGAGTTCTTGCAGCGCTATTGGTCCATGAATTCGGCCATCGGCTTTCGGCACAACTTGTCGGCGGTCGGCATGATGACTTTCTGATGTGGCCCGCCGGCAATATGCTTCCGCCCACGCACCCGCCCGCGGCTTGGCCGATGTTTGCCGCTCAGGGCGGCGGCATTCTGGCTAATGCCCTGGTCGCTATGTTTGTCGGCACCATCATCAGTATCAATTGGCATGTTACACCCTTATCACCTTCCGCGATCTTCGGCCAATTACAACCTGATGCCACCGCGATGTTTTTAACGCCGAATTTCCTGGCCGCCGCACTGTATATGTTTTGCGTGGCCAACATTTTTCTGGTCGCCGTTAATTTGCTGCCATTTTACTGGTTTGATGGGGCCTACCTGCTGCAGGCGATTCTCTGGCCTATGACCGGGGCGTATAAATCCGTGGATTTCACCTGCCTGACGGGCATGGTGGTTGCCGTTTTGTTGTTCATGCTCGCCGCTTACGGCATGAACGTGATAGGTATGCTGGTTTGCGCCATGCTGTTTTTTGATTCTTTACAGCGTCGTCGCGCTTTACAGGTGGATGGCCCGGGCACCATCGACCAGCTTATTTCCTCCAGTGCCAATATCAGCGATTTGCCGGGTCCCAAACGCAAGCGGCTTTTGCAACGCTGGCTGCACTGGATTGGCCGCCGTGATCATCGCGCCCGAAAAGAGCAGCAGATGGTGGACAAAATTCTCGAAAAAGTCAGCGAGAAAGGAATGCACAGTTTAACACGCCGGGAAAAGCGCATTCTCCGCCGCGCTACGCAACGCCAACGCGAGGCGGATCTGATTTCCCAGCGGTAATATCGTGTTCTATCCGGCCTGATTTTCTGGCTTAATGGCGCACCGGGCGATGGATCACATTTTTGGGCTTTCCTGCTTATCATGCTGAAAGTTGAAAATGGTCTTCCCAAACTAGTTAAAGGATGGTTAACGTTTCACCCATGACGGATCAAGCTGCATATTTTGATATTATTGTTGTTGGCGGCGGACACGCTGGGGCCGAAGCCGCATGGGCCGCGTCACGTCTGCTCGGTGATCGCGGCACGGTAGCAATGATCACCATGGATCCCGCCGCCATTGGTCGCATGAGTTGTAATCCCGCCATCGGCGGATTAGCCAAGGGGCAGATGGTGCGGGAAATTGACGCCCTTGGCGGCCTGATGGCTCACGCCATTGACGCCGCGGGAATTCAGTTTCGTCTGCTTAATCGCTCCAAAGGCCCGGCAGTGCAATCGCCGCGCGCCCAAGCTGACAAATACCGCTACGCTCAGGCGGTGCAGCGGCTTTTAAAGGAAAATTGCCCCAACCTTACGATTATCTCCGATATCGCGGAGGATATTCTCGTAGATCCACTGGGCCATCAGGACATGCCGCAATGGCGCACGACCGGCATCGCCTTAAAATCCGGCCGAAAATTAAATTGCCGCTGCGCCATACTTACCACCGGTACATTTTTACGCGGGCTGATGCACACCGGTGAAACAAAAACCGAGGGCGGCCGCGTGGGCGAACAGGCGGCGGTGGGATTATCCGGTGCCTTGGTAAAACTGGGCTTTGAATTGCAACGCCTGAAAACCGGCACGCCGCCGCGCGTAGCGCGCCAAAGCGTTGACTTTTCCTCCCTTGAACCGCAGCACGGCGATATTCCGCCCATCCCATTTAGTGATTTATCCGGCTCCCCGGACGCACCGTTGGGGCCGCAATTCCCCGGCCTGCCCCAAGTGCCCTGCTACATCACTTACACCAATCCAGCGGCGCATGACCTGATCCGCGCCAACCTGCACCGCGCGCCAATGTACAGCGGGCAGATTCAAAGCCGCGGCCCGCGGTATTGCCCCAGCATTGAGGACAAAGTGGTCCGCTTTGCGGATAAAACCCAGCATCAGATTTTTCTGGAACCGGAAAGCCTGGATACCCATGAAATTTACTGCAACGGCATATCCACCTCTTTGCCGGTGGATGTACAGGAACAACTTGTTCACAGCATCGTGGGGCTGGAAAAAGCGGTGATTCTGCGCCATGGTTATGCGGTGGAATATGATTTTTCCCCCACGCATCAGGTGGGGCCTACCCTGGAAACGCATCGCGCTGACGGATTGTTTTTCGCCGGGCAACTCAATGGCACCAGCGGTTATGAGGAAGCGGCGGGACAGGGGCAAATTGCGGGAATTAACGCGGCATTAAAAATTCGCGGGGATAAACCGTTTATTCTTCGCCGCGATCAGGCGTACATCGGCGTGATGATTGATGATCTGATCACCAAAACTCCCACTGAGCCATACCGCATGTTCACCAGCCGCGCGGAATATCGCCTGACCTTGCGCAGCGACAACACCGATCAACGCCTTACGCCCGCGGCAGCACTCATTGGCTTGGCGGAACCGGCGCGCATCCGACGATTGGAAAATAAATTGGTGGCCATGCGCCGGCTTACAGATGACCTCAAAGCCTGCCGCGTGCCCGGCGGCGGCACCGCCTTGGATTTGCTGCGCCGCCCGGATTTGGAGTTAGAGGCTCTGCCCTCGCTGCTGGGCACCGACGGACCAAAACTGGCGGCACTGCTGGCTGATCCATCCCACCATGTGCTGCTGGAGCAAATTCAAATTGAAACGCGATACGCCGGGTATATCTTGCGGGAAAAACATGCCGCCCAGCGCATGGTGGAGTTGGAGGATAAACTCATTTCACCGAAATTAAATTTTCAGACAATCGCCGAACTTCGCACCGAAGCCCGGCAGGCCCTGGAAAAATTCCGCCCCCGCACCGTCGGCCAAGCCTCCCGCCTGGAAGGCATCACCCCCGCTGATCTCATGGTGCTGTCTCTCTATCTCTCCGGCAGCCGCCATACTTCCCCGTGACAGTACACATAGCTTGCCAACCGCTGTTCGACTATGGTAAACAGTTACTTTATGATAGGTTTCATGAATAGAACTCCACCGATGATTAAGTTTCACGCTACTGTTGGCATTATTCTGGCATGTGCCCTTGGTATGCTGGGGGGCTGCACGGTCATAAAAAAAGGGCCGGTCTATTTTCCCCTGCATCACCCGAATTATGCGATTCCAAAATTACAGCAGCCTAAGCCAAAAAAATCGGCAAAAGCCAATGTGCCGCGCGCCGCGCTGATTCAGATTATTGAGGTGAACCTTCCGATCGGAACATTCAGCCAGAATCCCAAAGTCTGGAAGCTGTTAACCAAAGCTCCGGTTGGTCAGCGCACCGCCGCCCTGCTGAAAGCCAACGGATTCAAAACGGGAGCTGGTTCGTTTAAAGTTTGGTCCGCTATTCGTAAACTTATCAACGGCCCGGGCGTGACATCGGAGGCGGTGTATTGTCAGATCGCCAATATTGCGCCGGCGGTGCTGACCGTGCATTCCAATATCCACCATCAGATGCTCACCTGTCACACCGTCGCCGAACCGCTGGTGGTTCGCACATTCCGAAATTGCCAGGATCAGTTTTTGATTGCCGCCAATGCCACAACCAAATTTGGATTAACCGTTATCAGCTTGGAACCCGCGGTAAGGCTCGGTATAAACCCAGCGCCCGCCGGCCCGGGATTAAGCGTCACCACACCGGGAGCCGGGCCGGTGCGGCACGTATTTTCTGATTTGCAGTTTTCATTTCTGCTTCCACCGAAGCATTTTGTCGTTCTGGCTCCCGCGCATATCGGCGTTCTCAATACATCCCTGGGTAGTTGTTTTCTGACACAACAACACCACGTGCCACGGCGTGAAACGGTCTTGTTGCTGGTGCCGCTGGCTACACAATAAATACCAATATAAATATCAATATAAGTCTGAATAGCGGCGTTAAGGAAGGGGTTCCAAACCCGCTGTCGCATTTACCCACCGGCGGTTTCCGCGGTGCGGATTCCCGGCAATCAACCCGCGGCCATCGTTGCGATATAGCCCCGAAAGCTGGACTCCAGGGGTTGCGGAGCAAAGCCTGGAAAATCCCGCTTTACCGCCGCAAGATCACACACGCTGTCCTCGCCGGCCATCACAACTTGATCATGATTAAACGGCAGCCCCGGCAACGGAAATGCGGATAACGCTTTAGCCAACCAGAATGGTATTCCTAAAATCGCGCGCCGCGGCCCCGGCAACACAGTGTTAAATACTTCCAGCATGGCCGGCCACGTGAATGGATCCGGACCGCCAACTTCATACGTCCGGTTTTCCGTATCCGGTATTTCCAAAGCGCGCACAAACAACTCCGCGAGGTCCTCAATAAATATTGGTTGCACGCGTGCAATGGCCCGTTGGCCCAGTAGGCCGCCGCCAAAATACGGCATAAATAAAAAGGGGGGTGCCTTACCATCATGCCATTGCATGACCATACGGGTAAATTCGCCGTCCGGGCCGTGAATAAGCCCCGGTCGAAAAATTGTCCAGTTCAGCGTTGTCGCCCTTACCAACTGTTCCGCCCGCCATTTGGTCTGGTGATATTGCGCCGCCGCATGTGCTCGCGTGCCGGACGCGGACATGTGAATGTACCGCTGAATCCCGGCGGCCGAGGCGGCTTTCAGGACATTTTCGGTGGCCTGCACATGGGCTTGTTCAAAGCTTTGGAAACGCGTTTCGCGGATAATTCCCACCAGATGAATCACCGCTGAGCAGCCTTGCATCGCAGATTCCACGCCTTGCCCGTCCACCACATTACCCTGGCGAAATTCCACCGCCGGATGATGACTTCGGTCAAAGCGCGTAGTTCTGGCCAAAATGCGCGCCTTATATCCCGATTTTTCAAGACTCCGCACGATGGCCTGTCCCACAAACCCGGTGCCCCCAGTCACCAGCACAATTCCCTTTTTATCGGCCTGCAACATGTTGCGAACTCCTAACCTAATACTACAGCGCTACTCTATTTTACGTTCATGTCGTTTTCGAGATTCAATGGCGGCGCGGTTTCGCCATTGGTGATAGGATATAGTGGCAGCGGTGCGTTCAGATGCGGAGCGTT
>JAKATV010000316.1 GCA_021818565.1 Planctomycetota bacterium | reverse complement strand
CCACATCGTCCGGATAATGATAACCGGGACAGTGGTCCCAATGATAAATATCCCATGTGGTATTCCACTTTGGCTCGGGCGGCCCGGCGGTATCCGGGCTTAATTGTACTAAGCCAAATGGGGCGGTGGCTCCAGGGAATGTGTGGCCGTGCCAACCCGTGCCGATGATGGGTCGGGTGGAACATGTTAGACCGGAACATGGCCCGGCACCAGGGTCGGAGCTATCGGGTGCGGAAGCGACACCAAATCCCAACGCTGTGGATGCACGAGCTGAAATAGTACCCAATACGCCCGCGGCGGCAATGACTTTTAGTAAGCTGCGGCGATCCATTACCTGATGTGTTACACGTTTCATAAAAACCTCTACTTTCAACTTTGGTTGTGTTCCATTTTTGTTTTTCAACCGATCCGGGGCGGCATTCTACCTCTATTGCAATGCCCGCTTTGATGCTTCGCGATAAAGCGTATCAAGCTGGGATGGCGTGACATCCACAAATCCAGGCCCTAGTTTCTTCATAAGCCTGACTAACTCCGGCAAATTATTTCTGTCCCATGGTGAAATAAACACATTGAGAAATGCCGGGCGGATGCGGCCCACGCGTTGGCGTATTTGCCGCGCCAGATTTTTCACTCCACCGCCAATGACCGCCGCGCGAAACACCGCCTGGCCGGACGGCAGCGTATAGGTAAGATGCGCATAACGCTTCTCACCTTGATAACTGTAGTCCGGAAGCAAAAATTTGACGTGTGGCAACGCAGCGGCGACCTGGGCAATCGAGGCCCTGTCCTGCCGCCCGGAAGTGCCGGCCAATGGCATAATACGCAGGGTTTTCATGTCCATGCGTTGCATATATTTCCATGTCCAATTGTAAAAATCGCTGAAGGCCGCGCGTCGGTGGAGCAATCTTTTCCCCCAGTCCGGCGGATAAATATAACCCGCACCTGAGACATCACAAAAGAACTCATCCTTGCTGTCGGCGTGCTGGTAGAACCAGCGGGCCAGCGTTGGGGCTTCATCAATGAGCGTCGGCCCCATGCCCCAGCCGATGGCCAGTTTGCCGTGCGCGGGATTGACAAACCAATGCCGAAAAAAGTGGTACCACATGCACAAATTATCGCCGTCAGAGATGGCCAAGGACAGGTAAACTTTGGAGCGATTCAACGGCGGCGGCGGTGCAAAATGCTGGGTGATGCGCGACAGATTCACGCCACTAAAGACCGACATATTTTGCAGATAGTCACTGACTACAGTGATTTTTCCATACTTAGCCCCCAATGCCACGCCCGGCCCTTCATCCAGGCCCATGCGATTGCCGCACCACCAATAGCCGCGTACCACGCCATCGAGCGGCGTTTGCGCAAAAAGACGTTCTATCTGCCGTTTTTCCGCAGCCATGTTGGCACCAGGCTCGTTACCGGCATCGGGGCCGGTAACCCAGAAGCTCATACCTTTGGCCGCGATAATCTGATCTTCCCCACCGTCGGCAAGTAGCTTCGGATCAAGGCACAAGAATAAAAACGGATTCATCTCCCGTGCCAGGCGCACGCGTAAATACCGGAGGGCCTGGGCATCGGATGTGAACTTGCCGCGTAAATCGACCCGAATCGGCAGATTTAACCGGTGTGCCAATTGCGGTGTGGCAATGACGAGATCATCGACTGCCGCAATATCTGCGGCTATGTCCGGGGAGTCATACACGTTCGGATCCGGCACGACAGCGCCGTGGATAGATGCGCGAAAACGCCGCACGAGCGAAAGCGGATGTCGTACCGAGATGGCGGTTCCGGTTGCCCCCTGCTTTTGCATTTGCTTGAGCCAAAAAGAATCATCTTTTCCCCATATGAGAAAAATGCGCGGTTTGGCGCGGTTCACCAGACCCTGCAAACTGGTCAGCAGCACGCGCTGGGATTTGGAAAGTCCCGCCATCTTAGCAACAAACAGATGCCGTGCCGGAGCTCGCATTTTGGGCTGAAGCGTTGGATAAGGCCTAGCTACGCGGGGTAGCGTAACTTGCCGGGGGATCGGCGAGTTGGGCGCGGCGGTCAAACCCGACACGGTGGCAACCAGAATCGTCAAACATCCTAGAATGGGAGTAAGGCGATTCATGGTAATTCTCCATATTTAGACGGCGATTGTGTCCGTAGGTCAAGAACGGCGGATTTAAGCCCCCGCGCTGTCGCGGTGATGCGGATGATTCCCGGCTTATAACCAGCACGCACCAAGACCATACACAGGCCGTGAAATGCGCGGCGGTAATCCGTCCTATTGGGTTCATGGCTGGCTGGATCGCCGTTACCTACGCCCGCGATATTTCCAAGCCCGCGGACACTGAAATATACCTTGTTCGCTGCAGTGGGGACAATCTGTCCGCGGTCATCCACCACCGCAACGGCGATGGGTGCGATGCTCTCGCCGTCAGCCCGGAGAGGGGCAAATTCATCTGTCAACCGCAGTGCCACCGCCGGACCGGCGGTCTGAAGCGTATCATGGGCCGCCATTCGTCGGCCCACGTCGTAGCCGCGAGCCTCCAGGGTGCCTGGTACATACGGAACTGTCCAGTCAAGATATTTATATTTTTCCATCCGTTTACCGCCCAGGCTCCGGCCATTGAGAAACAACGCTACCCGCCGGCAATTGGAATAACAGCGAATCCGGATCGGTCGGCCGATCATGGAGTTCGGGAAGTCCCATGCCGGGAAAATGTAGACCAGCGGAACCTTAGTCCAGCAGGCCTTCCAGAAATAATAGCTGGTTTTTGGAAAACCGCACAGGTCCATCATGCCCGTGTTGTTGTTGACATCAGGCCATTGCGTGGGATTCGGTTCGCCACGATAATCGAATCCGGTCCAGATAAATTCGCCGGCGATAAACCGATGCGTGAGCACCAGTGCGGCGGAATTCCAGGGGGCATTGCCCCAGACGGGAACTTCTTTTCCCTTTTGCATCCATTCACCGAATTCGGATATCAGACCCGCCTTGATGTTTGTTTTGACCGCGCCCCGGGCGCTGTAGCCATCCTGATCTTCGCTACCGAAAATCATCTTGCGCGGAAACAGCCGGTGCGTTTTGAAATAGACCGGATAGCTGTAATTCATTCCGATGATATCCTCAACCGAAGCGAATCCTCGCCGATTAAAACCGCCGCTCATGGCTGATGTCACAGGCCGCGTCGGATCCAGGCGGTGCACCAGTTGCAGCATGGGCTGCAATATCAACGCTCCTGCGTGGGAGGCCTGCAACGGCGGCCGGCCCCGCCATTCCTCATTGCACAAGGACCACATAATGACACATGGATCATTACGGGCTTGCAGAACCATAGTTTTCAGGTCCGCAAGGTTGCCAACCTTGACGCCCGGAAAAGCCTTTGGCAGATAGGTGTCTCCCAGATGGCGGTTCTCATCCATTACCAACATGCCCATGTGATCGCAGGCGCGGTAAAACGCCGAAGCCAGCGGATCGTGGGCTGTGCGGTACGCATTGGCCCCCATGGCCTTGAGTCTGGCGATCCGCCAGAACCATAGATTATCCGGCGCTGCGATACCCACGCCCGGAAAGTCTTGGTGATTGCATGTGCCCTTAATTTCTACATGCCGGCCATTAAGAAAAAAGCCGCGGTTGGGATCAAATTTCAGCGCCCGAATGCCGAACGTGGTGCGCTTGTCATCCACACGCATGTGATTTACTTCAAGGGCGGAAAGGAGATGATATAAATTGCAGTGATGCAGCGACCATAATGCCGCATTGGCCAACGGGGTATGCTGGGTAAAGGTCTCTTTTTCACCGGCCGCCAGATGCTCCGGACTGGAAACAACGGCCACGATTTTTCCCTTTGGATTCATGACGCGCGAAATAAGGATAAAGGACCTTACGCTTTTATGGGCATTTTTCACTGTGGTCTGGATGGCCAGTTGGACGTCGGCCTCATCGCCGGAGGATCTGCTGTCATGAATCTTTCCCGGCACCCTGCTGATGACAAACGTTCCCCAAGGCACCACGTGGAGTTTATCGGTCACGATCAAGCGAACATGGCGGTAGATTCCCCCACCTTCGTACCACCACCCCTCAAACCATCGCGGATCCACATATACCGCCAGCGTATTGCTGTGCCCCGCATGCACCAAGCGGCTGATGTTATATCGGAAGCCGGTATACCCGCTGGGATGCTGGCCCACACAATGACCGTTTACGAATACCACCACATCGCGATATACCCCACCGAAATTCAGCCAGATAGTTCTGCCGTTATCCGCAGCGGGAACGCTGAATCGACGGTAGTACCACGCCGGAAAAACCGGCAAATAGCCATGATGTCCCCAGGCGTGTTGCGAAAATTCATAGCGATTGACGGGAAATGACGCGCCCGGCGGCGCATGGCGGCCCACGGCATGACGGGAAAATTTACCGGCGACAATATAGTCGCTAGGCAAATTCACCGGCGTCCACGAGCCGACAGGCCAAGGGCATCGGAGCTTTTTTATTTCTTCCACCGTTAACTTCGGAACAATCTGACCGCCGGTATCCCTCGGCACAGTATGAAGTTGCCAGTTCCGGTCAAGCAGCCGGACGATTCGCGGCGACCGTGCGGCGGGCACGGCCAAAGGGTGAACCGCCGCTTTATTTTTCGCTACGATCATTCCTGCCGTCATAGAGTCGCCATGCCCGGTCTGCGATACTAAAGCCGTACGGTTGACGCCCCGGCAACCGCTGGTGAATCCCAATGCAAGAGTTCCGGCAAACAAGAGGGATCCAGCACGGGAAATCAGACTCTGACCGGTGAAATAGTTCATCAAAGAATCTTCCGACGCAATGGATATTTTACCACCCGCAGGACCCCATGTTCCTGACCATATTTTAATTCTTCGGTATATACCATTGTGCCAATCCGGCATCAAAGAACTGGCCGCCAACGGTTTGATGCACATGCACCGCCATCAGATTTCTGCCCGGATGCAACGCTTTTTTACCCGCGGGGGTTAATTGCAGCGGCACATAGGCCGTACTGTAACCGCGTACGGTGGTGGCCAATACGCCGTTGATGTAAATTTGCACATCTTCATCGTGATAACAATAAACCACCAGATGCGGATAATGGCCGGCCGGCATGGTAAAGTGCCGCCGCAGCCAAATATTA
>JAKATV010000264.1 GCA_021818565.1 Planctomycetota bacterium | reverse complement strand
ATAAGCCGGCTCGGCCTGCCAGCGATGATTAAACACGCCCGGATAACCCGGAAAATGATGGTACGCCGCTTCATTGCGCCAATACCGGCTGAAGGTGTCCGGTAAATGACCGCTGGGATCAATTTGTCCGAAAATGATTTTGGCGATGCTGATATTGCCGGTCTGCCCCGGATACCATCCCCATAACAGGCCCGCCACATGATGGATCCATTTTTCCATGCCTACGCCGGCCCCAGCATAGACCACGGCAATAGTATGCTGGTTCATCATCGCGGCATCCCGTAGATAGTCATTTTGCGGACCAGTAAGGTTGTATGGGCGGTCCGCCTGCTCCCGCTGAATAGTCTGATTGAATCCCATGCAGGCGATCACCGCATTGGCGCGACGAATCAGGTTTTGCTCGCGCGGCGTGAAAAGATGAACCATTTTCCGCGGTAGCCAGCCAAAGCCAATGACGGCGGGCTTATTGGCAAAACTGCGATACACCACACGAACCTGATATGTTTCTCCGCCATGTAGGCGCACGGTGGTTAACGCACCCTTGAGCGGATGTGCGGGGTTTTGCCAGAACGGCAGCCACAAATCAATGATCCGTCGACCATCAAGATAAACTTCGCCCGATCCATTAACCGCGCAGATAAAACTGTATTGCCCGTCGGTCGTTGGGTGAATCGCCGCTTTCCAAATCACGCTGATGGGGGCTTTACCAAGGGCGGCCTGGTTGTTTGCCGCGGTAATCGCCTTCATTAAATTGACAGAGCGAGCATTGTCCGCGGCAACTGATTTTCCGTTCAATTCTGAAGTCGCATCCAGAGAAATATTCCGCTGGGTAATCTGCGTCGGCCTTCCGCCAAAACCACCATTGGCAAAGTAATCAGCCACCACGCCCGGCTTGCCACCGGGCGTGGTCAAAATCCCCTGACCCCAATATTGCTTATACGTGTCGTTCCATGGCACGGCTGCAAGATGCACACCCGGTCCGGCCACTTGTTTTACAGCATTCATAAGTGTCAGCGGTGTTACAGCCGGTGTAACGTGGGAACTTCCGCCGCCACCTGTGACAACCCGCGTGGCCCATGGCCCAATAAACACGACGTTGAGTCGCCGTGCCGGATTGAGAGGCAAAATATGATTATGGTTTTTCAATAATACCGTACCTTCCGCCGCCACCCGATTTACCACAGCGGCGTCTGAGGCGGTATTAGCGGGGCGATTTTTGAAGGGATTGTGCGGATCATTAAAGCCCATGGCCACAATTAAGCGAAGAATTTCACGCACCCGTTGATTGATCAAGGCGATAGATATCTTGTGCTGATTCAAAAGGCTTGTGATCTTGGGTAATGCATAGGCGTGCGCGGTCGGCATTTCCAGGTTCAGTCCCGCTTTCAGGCTGTGGAGCGTGTTATACACCCCACACCAGTCCGTCATGACCATTCCCTTAAATCCCCAGTGCTTTCGCAAAACCGTCGTGAGATCAAATGCGCTGGCTCCGGCGTAATGGCCATTAACCCAATTGGCCGCAGTCATCAACGACCAGGCATGTCCCTGGCGCACCGCCGCCCGGAACGGGGGCAGATAAATTTCCTCCAAGGCCCGCCGACTTATCATGCAGTTAATCCACGGTCGCATAGTTTCAATTTCATTTCCCACAAAGTGTTTACAGCACGCCGCCACATCCTCCGATTGCAAGCCATGAATGTAAGGCACGACCATCTGGGAAGCCAGAAATGGATCCTCGCCTCCAATGTATTCCATGCTGCGACCATTTTGCGGTTGGCGGAGAATGTTCAACCCCGGCCCCAGCAAAATCCCCACATGCTTAGCGCGTGCGTCGATGCCAATGTGCTGACCTTCCAAGCGGGCCAACTTGCGATTCCAAGACGCCGTTAGGCAGGGTGCCGCCGGATAAGCCGTGGAAGGCCCCCACTCCACAAGACCCACCGTAGCATCGCTGACTCGGATGGAAGGAATTCCAACAGCTTTAATTGAGTGCAGTGCTTCATGGCTGTTGCCGGAAAGCAGCCGCACTTTTTCCGCCAGCGTCATACGCCGCAACAATATGTTCGCCCGTCTATTAATTTGTTCCGCGGTCAAACCTATTGGGGAATATTCAAAAGCCGCTGGTGCGGATGCGGATTTTTTTTCCAGCGCAGGTGTCAACAACGTCACATTTGAAACATCCACCGTGCCACCGGCTAAAGCCGAGGCAGGATTCGCATTGATAAATTCAATGCGTGTGGAGGCTGATGGAGCTGTGAAGGATACAGCAAACATCTTAAATGCCGCCCGCGTGATTGGCGGGGATGCTGACGTGATAGTCTGGCCATTGACAGCGTTGACAATGCGAACCCGCAACGTATCGCGATTGGTTGGCACATCGCTACCGCGCGCCGCCGCTGCATAGGAAAGGACGTAGGCCTTACCAGGCGCGGTGACCACGGTTTGGGATAAGGTTGTTCTCGCGCTTTGTAGGAATGCGAAGTCGCGTACGCCGGTGATCCGATCCGGAGCAAAAGGCATGAGGGGATGTGTGGAAGCGCCGTTCACGATACCGCCGACACCGCCAACATGCGGGGAACCAGATGCCGGTCGCAATTGCGTATCATAACCGTTGATACCAACGAGCGCATTGGAAGCACTTTTCCAATCCGCAGGTGCCGCGGGGTTGGGTGCCGTGGAATAGCCGGGCAAGTGGGTATAAAGCAATGAATTGGCGGAAAAATCGCCATTGGCAATAAGATTTGCCGATGCCGCATTATAGGAATTGAAACTCAAGGCCCTAAGGCTGCGGCCGCAACACGCCAGGAGTAAGACCGCTGCAAGAGTTACAAAACGCGCCCTAATTTGCAAGGGATAAAACTGTTGAAAAATCATCGTTGGAATACCTCTGATTAACAGAACCGGTCCATTTTTTTAGGATGCAAGCCAATGGGGTGTGTTGGGTTGCTCGGCGAGAAACGTATGAATGGCTTTGGCTACGTTACTGTCGTTTAATGGAAACGTTTTTCCAACTCTGTCTTGATGCCACCAACCGGGGAATAAGACATGGCAGCCATTAAAAACAAACTTCCGAAGGTCTCTTAGCGTAACCTTATAAAGTGCGGGACTATCGGGGGGTTGATTCGGTGCCGGGTGCCATTCAAAAATCCCCCAGTCATGGCTGTACTGCGTAACTAACAACGGGTTTAGATTGCCAAACCGGGTAATGCCCACATGTCCATTCTGCGGTAAATACCCGGACCAGATGGTTGATGCGGATGACAAGGCTCGCCGGGCTCCCGCTGGCGCATCTCCCAGCAATTCAGCGGGAATCTGATGTGCGTAAAGTAATTCCTTCGGCAAGCCTTCCGCTATAAGTAAGCTCGCGACATCCCGAACAAAATGCGCCACTTCACATTCACGGAAACCATACGCCGGATGTGCGGGATTGCCCGGTGGAAAGGAATTGTTGTTGCCCTGATAGGTCCAATTCCAAGCTTTCCACCATCGCGAATGATTTCTGACACGCGGTGCGTCAAAGCCGCCCGCCGTAAACCCTTTCCCGCTTTTAGGTGATGGATTAAAGTGCGGGTCGGTAATGGGATCAGGATATTTTTCCAGATCCCAATAAGCTAAGTCCCATGATTTAAAATCTGTGCCGAAAGTCGCGTTAAACGTCCGGCCAGTTCCATTGGAATTATCGGGGGTGGGATCATCATAAAACGGACTTACCTCAATGCCATCCATTGAAATAAAGGGTCCCGTGATAACCTCCGGTGCGCCCTGTCCGGCATACTGGGCACCCGGCGCATAAAGTCCGCGGTGTCGCAGCCAGTCCCGGAATTCCGCAATGGCAAAGGGGCTGTAGTCGCCGAGATATTCATCGCTGGTCGCGCCGCCAATGGCCAATTCTTCCTCAATGGAAAAATTAATGACGGTTATGACTCCAGGATAAGCCCGCATGGCTGTTTTAATCTCTCCTGCCCAGCGTTTAGCCTTGCGGCGCATTTCTTCCCGGATTGCCGGAGCGTAACGGGACGGGGTGACAACCAAAGTGTCTCTCCCCTGGACGGGGCCAGGCATTCCACGCCATGTTTTCCCATTAAGCCGCCATTGGTAATTCCGCAGATCACCGTTGGGATTGGTCAGCCCACCGTCATGGGTTTGCATGGCGAAAATCACACCGCGATGAATACCGTGCGTTTGAAAAATTTTGAGCTGCCGTAAAAGTAATGGTAGATTTCCGGCCGCATAAATGGAAGCAAATCCCAATTTATTGTAATCATTGCCGGTACCGAATTCCTGTTTCATTTTCGCAATCTGCTGTCGATACTCATCATCCGTCGTATCCGGACGATCCAGGGCACCCTCCCAAATGGGCATTATGTAAAAGGTATTGCTGTGGTCCGGCTTGGGTCGGGCATGAGCGGAGGCACCGCCATTATTTTCCCCCGCCATGATTGCGGTTACGGAATCGGCCGCTGCGCTGACTCCCGAAGCCAATATTGCCCCGGCGGAGGCCGCTAGAACATGGCGGCGCGTAAGCCCCTGCCGCCCTGGACCGCTTTTCAAGTTTTCCATGTTATCGGTCATCATTAACCATTCCCTTTCTGAAATGTTTCGAACCATGTATCAGCTCTGCGACCGCCATCGATTCCCAGTCTATCCAATCGCTGGGGATATTACCCGCCGCTGCAAACCACCCTATAACGACCGGGCGTGTGAAGCAAAAAACTTCCGCGTTTTCCCGACAGGCGGTTTACTTTCACGGTCTTCCCGTTCACCATCGCCTTGGTACCGGGAATAACAACCGTTGCCTGCACTGCGGCAGGTAGCGTCAGGACAAGCGATTCACCACCGGAGATTTTATTTACTTTCACCGCAATGACGCCGTGCGGTGTAGGAACTCGCCCCACCACCCAGCTAAGACCGCACAGGTGCGGAGCGATGATAACCCGCGAAAATCCACCGCCTTCGGGCCGCACGCCCAAGGTATACTCTGTAAGCCAATTCGTTACGCCTGAAGACCAGCCGTGGCACAAACTAATGAGATAATTCCAGCCCGGATTTGGCTCGGGCGTGCCGTTGTTATCCAGATAAAGGTGAAAATGCTTTTTGGGCCAGGAAGGATCATATTTTTCCCAGAAGGTGGTGGCCCCC
>JAKATV010000279.1 GCA_021818565.1 Planctomycetota bacterium | reverse complement strand
TGACAGCCGCCCTCCTGTTGACCGGAATTCTGCTTTGCGCTTTATGGAGTTTGCGACGGAAGCCGGATACACCGTCGGCGACCGCAAGTGCGCTTGAGGCAATACCGCCAATACGGAGTTTCGGCCAAATAGGGGTGGAACAGCGTGTAGGCCGGTGGCGTCCGGATCGTATGAGATCGTTAACCACGATTATTACAGTTGTCAATCTTACAACAGCAGCTCAGATTATTGCGGCAGCGGCAACGCCACAAATTGCTGCGAAACGGATGAGGTCTGGGCCGTACCCGGGTGCCCTGCGAATCAGTACCGCAGCGTTGTACATCTCCCCGCACCCTCCTGCTCCTCCGGAAATTATTGCGGCGAAGGAGCACAGCGGAGGGCGTTTGATCGGCGTCGCGATAAGAGTTGGCAGCTTGTGATGCTGCGACAATGGCAACATAATTGGAGTTGTTCCATGAAGCGAATTCCTGGCAAGCGCGGATGGCCCATCACATGCCAATTGGCGATGCTTGCCTCTTTGTTTTTATCGCAAAACTGCCACGCCGGCACAACCCGGAAGGGCGTTGACCGTACACAGTTGATCAAGGCCGTTGTGCAGCGGTTGGCGAAGCTTCAAAACCTGGTAGTGCATTATCAAGACGAAGTATATCTGCCAAAGATCAGTTTGCCTCCGATGCGGGTTGTAAAACAGTACCATCTGCAGCCGAGATACGGGCATCGATTCTACAACTGCGAGTTCAGATTTCTCCATGGGCGGGCATTTTATGAACGTAGCCTGATGCCTGCCTCGCTGGCGGCAGTCGGAACTCCAGGCGGCCCATCGCCCATAGGCGACATCAAGGATGTGGCGAGTTTTATGGCAAGTCGAACGGAAACGCTTACTTATGGATACCATACCCCCAACCGCCCCGTTGGTGCAATAATGGATTCGGGCGAAAGAAGACTCCCGTATTCAACCATCGATATATCGCTTGGATTGCGCCTCCCTGGGGAAGAACGGTGGATGTCCCCTTCAGGTGTCCGCCGCCTGGTGGTTGGGCAACCAGATGGAAGCGATTTCACCATGTGGAAACAGGCGAAAGACGGGGATATCCTGCGATGGAACTGGCATTGGGATGACGGTAGGCTCGAACTTCGGCAGATCGAGGTTATAGGGCCGCACAAGGGCGTGGTGTACGACCGCAGGCTGTGCAGTGGGTTCCATGCTGTCGGGGGGCTATTATTACCCGGTCGCGTTGAGCAAACCGATTGGGAACCAGTGGGCAAGCACGCCATAATGCACCACGCGGTGCTTACTCATATACAGTACCGGATCGGGGCGAAGTCAAATACTGCCAAGAGTTATTACATCGTATTTCCCAAGGGGGCGGGGGTGCTTGATGAGCGCATTAACCAGCAGTTTAACGTGGAATCCGGCCCCAGACGACTCACGGACAAGGCAATTTTTAAGTTGCAAAAGCATTACGACAGGCTTCCGGACCAGGCCATACCGCCCGATGCGAATGCCGTAAAACCCCTACGTAATCCACCAGCGCTACCAATCGCTTCATCCGCGGTTCCCGCTGCAGGCGCATCCGGCAGTGGCGTACCACGGTGGTTGCTGGAAGTCATTGCGGCCCTGGCGACAGGTGGCCTTGCCGTGGTGGTATGGCTGGTCATCAGGAAACTGGCCCGGGAACGGAGGATTTAAATGTCGGCAGATAGAAATATCATACGGAAATGGGGATCGCTATTGATCGCTGCCTTCCCCTTGACTGGAATTCTGATTTGCGCCTTACCGTGATCCCGATTATTTTGCATGGTGAGAATTGGTGGTGTTGCCCAACTTCGACCGGTATCCAGTAACAGCGCTGTCGTATTGCCAAATATGCCAGGTAATGCCGGTTCGCGGCAGGAAATTTGGTTCGCAGCGATTTTCCTCGATGTCCGATGCATTCTTCGGAAAATCCTACGCGTGTAAAACCGGATACACGCATTCATCAGCCCGAAGTGGTAACAACTTATGAAACTTCCCACGCGACCAATCGTGACGATTCCTGGAATCGTCACGATTTTTTTATTTATGGTGCGCCGCGGCGTAAACAATAATGTTGCGTGCCAGTGCCTGCGCGGATTTTGGTGCGTATCCTTTTATGCCCCAGGTATTGGTGCCCAGCAACCCGCTGGTAATATCATCCGCTGAATAGATCAGTACCCAACGCCCGGCTTTCTTAATCCCCAGAAGTGACGGCTTGGTCTTTTTAATTCCGGCCGTGCCCTGACGCCGATACTGCACTTTCAAAGCGGATCTTCCGCCGGGGATTTTTCCGGTATAGATAGAGCAATTGGTCGGCAGCGGCTGCAGGGCCGTTCCGGGGTACAGCGCTGCAACAAGGCGGATGATTGAATCGGTAAATGCCGGCTTGCCGCCCGCGGCGTCGGCAAACAACATTCCACCTGCGGCGATGTACGTGTGCAGGGCAGCGACCTGATGCTTGGAAAAGCTTACCTCGCCGGTGCCGGTAAGATGCAACAGGCCCATGGTAGCGGCGTGGAGCTTTCCACTGGCCACACTTTGCACCCTGAGTTGGGTATGGAAGTCTCGTTGCGCCAGCAGTGCCATGCGTGGCCACGCGCCCGGTTCGGGGTTCCAATTTCCCGCATACCGCAACTCGCCCATCAAAAGAGTTCTTTTGACGGAGCGCTTGGCTTTTTCTATCCACAAGGATTGCAGGCGATTGCCCAAATAGCCTTTATCAGTGGCATACAAGTAAAGATTCAAGGGAAATTCCCAACAGCGTTTTTGAGAATAAAACCGCGCTTGCCACACGCGGCCAAGATCCATGGTGCTTACCAGCCACAGCTCACGGACCCCATTGGAAAGGCCTTGCACGAGAAAATAGAAATGAAACCAAGGCTGCATTTGAAACAGCGGGCTATTGGATTGCAGGGTATGGAATTCATACCGTTTTTTGACTACTTCCTGACCGAGTTTAAGCATGGCATTGCGGAAACCTTCCGAACTGCCATTGCAATTGCAGAAAACCATACCGCCGGCATTCACGTAGTCCCGCAATTTCTGAATTTCCGACGGTGAAAATGCCGGGGGGCGATTTCCCGAGATATAAAGAATCGGGGAATCCAGCCAACCTGAAACCGGTGAGTTGATATTCACGACCTGCCAGTTTAAATCAGATTCGGTATTATTACTGATCCAACTGGTCACATTGGCCACATCACGTTGACGGTCATTCCAGGAACCGTAAAAGTGCCGCGTGTATTGCAGCTTATTCATAAACACCGGGTTTAAGCCACGGTCCAGAATAAGCAGGGCGTAGGCGGTATCAATCACCGGAGATGATCCCCAGAAGTCTCCGGGCCAGCTTCCATCGGCATTTTGATTATGTACCAATGTATAGGCATAATCACGATACCAATCATGCGTACCAAAATATTTCAACCCCGATGCCAAGCCGGCGCGTTCATTGGCATACATGGCATACTCATCAGTCTCTCGGGCATTAAAATTCCGGCTCATCCAGTGCAAAGCGGAAACAATTGTCGGGTTCGGTTTGGCCCGCGAACCTACCCGCCGCGCGTTGAGAAACTCATCGTCGATAAACAAGCTTGCCAATCCAGCGGGGGTAAACGTTGCGGCCCGCCCCGCGCTTGGCGCAGTGGGACGCCCGGCAAAGCCGAAATACCCCCATGTCCCGTCGGCATGCTGGCTGACGCGCCAATGCCGTTCCGTTAGCCGCCAGTACAACGCAGGCACAGCCAATCCGTCATGGGCGCATGCCCACATGCCCAGGACACCATATTGGCTGTTGGAATTATCCCAGTTGGCGGAAGTATCAGGAAATTTTTGCGGCCCATGCGGGTACCAGGCGTACGAGTACGCACCATTGCGATGCAGGCTGTGCAACAGAAATTGCTCGTCAGCCTTGAGCACAATCCGATATGCGGGCCGCTTGGGCAGAAGCGTGAAAACCCCCGCCTGAAATGCCGCCTGATACGTGGTATGTCCCCGAATAGTAGACAGGAACTTAATCGCCCCGCGCACGGGTTGCTTAAAAATATTAAGTTCCGGCAAAGCCAATGTACCCTGCACGGTCAGTAACGATTCGGTGACCAGGGCCGTTTCCGCGCCATAGACCCCTGATTCCTGCGCCGGGTCATTGAATATCCCGGCGCGGATTCCGGTTTCCCAGTACTGTTTCCCCTGCCGCTGTGCCAGCAAATAGCTCACGCCACGTTTGATTGCCCGGATCACTTCGTGGCTGGTCACGCGCGGAGACGCCGCAGCAGTCCCGATAGGCGTACTGACAGCCAGAAAAACCGCCAGCAGGCGGCCATTCGCAAGCGCATTTCCAATGATGCGTCTAAATTTAGCATTCATCAGGCAACACCGCTGTAAAAGTCCGTGGCAAATTCACCAGCCCCGTGAAGGCAGTTTCGCAAACCTGCCACCCGCGGGCACGCACAGGCGCAACTGGTTATTTCTGGTATTCAATTTTGTCCAGATAAAACGTAAAGGGCTTGCCATCAGCCGGCGCGGCGGTCCAGTAAAAGCCCACGACAATGCGTTTGAGGTCTTTGCCCTTCAGGCTGATGGAATATTGTTTCCAGTGCTTGGTTAACGTGACGGCCAATTTTCCTTTGGCGGTGTCATGGTATTTTTTATTCGAGCCGATCAGGCCAAATCCGAAGTTGACCACCTGTCCCGCTTTTTTTCCGCGCGCCCAGAAGGTCAACTTTTTGGCACCGGTAAGATTAAATCCTCCGGAATTATCGCCCCAGTTATTGGCGGGATTTTGCCAGGCGATCCCGCCCCAACCGCTGCTGGAGGTGTATTGGATTTTCAGACAATTGCTGTTGCCCTTGCGCGGGTGCGCTGTGGAGCTTCCGTTGTACTTGATCGCCGAGGCAGTGCCCATCCAACCGGCGGGAATATAGCCGGATTGCGCCTGGCCATCGCTATAAATTACCAGCGGAAGCGATACCTTGGCACCGGCGTGTTTGCCGGCGGCCATAGCTTGCCGATTCACCAAGCCGATGACCGCGATAGCCGCCAAAAGCATGGCCAGCAGTCCCGTTGGTAAACCGGCCCACAGGGCAGAACGTGTTGTCAACATTGTGTTACTCCTTGTTTCTAAATGGGTTACCCTTTTGACGTATCGTTTCCATCG
>JAKATV010000271.1 GCA_021818565.1 Planctomycetota bacterium | reverse complement strand
GCTATTTTTTGTGCTCATCGGCGTAGGCATGGCGTGGCCGTATGTGCTGCTGGCGGCATATCCATCATGGCTTAGTCACGTACCGCGTGCCGGGCGGTGGTCGGAAATTGTAAAAGAAGCGTTGGGACTGGTGATGGTGGCGGTGGCGGTTTATCTATTGTTAAGCACGGAAAACCGTTCGCAAATTACCGCCGGTTTTATGCTGGCGATGATTCTGGCGATTGTCTGCTGGGGGTGGGGAAAAATTCCGGATATTAATATGTCGGCGGTGAAAATCTGGGGTATTCGCCTGGGTTTTGTATTCGGCGGTGCTCTGGCCGGTGGAGCGTACCTGATTTGGGCGGGTGGAATTCATGCGACCAAAAACGCAAGGATTGCCAATGCCCCGGCGGGCCATACGGCAACATTTGCGGTAAATCAGTGGCAGGAATTCAACTGGAAAGCGATGAACACCGCATTAAAATCAGGCCATCCGGTGGTGGTGGATTTTACCGCGCCCTGGTGCATTAACTGCCGCTTTGTTAAAGCGACGGTACTGGATGCGCACGCCGTGCGGCAGAAATTCAAACAAGCTCATGCGGTATTATTCAGCGCGGATATTGACCAACCCATTCCCAAAGCGTTATGGCTGAAACTTGGCGGTCGCGCGATACCCTATCTGGCCATTTTATCGCCGAAGCATCCGGCAGTGCCGGCAATTTTGCGGGATATTTACACCCAGCAGGATGTCATGGATGATATTGCCGCAGCGGTGCGATAAGCTATACGCCGCAGGACTGAATTATTTGCCCCGCTGATTCGTTTGGCATCAGGAGGTTGCCGATGATTCAAGGCGATGAAATTTCCGCGCTGGCAACAGAAAGGCAAGGCCTGAATTTGAATTATAAGCAAATCCGGATGGCTCTTATCGTGGCGTTATGTATCGCACCGGGAATTTCGCGCGGTGCTACGCTGGGTTCGGGATGGGCCTACCGGCGTTCATTACGCGCGAATTTATTTCCCACGTCAGCGCCGGGAAAAAATCTGGCCTGGGCGCAGTTCTACACCAATAGCGCTCGACTACCGGATGGACGGGATTTACGCGTAACGACAGCCACGGGAACGATATTACCCATGCGCATCTTGCGCGTATCGAAGAAAGATGATCTGGTGCGTCTGGCTTTTCAGGAGCCGGCGGCAGGGGAATATTATGTCTGGTGGGGCAACAAACATCCCGGAATAGCGCCTCCGGTACTGAAGATTGACCGCGGAATATTTTTACGGGTATATCCGCTGGTGCAAGGCCCACGGCGAAATTGGCGACAAATGCGGCGGCTTTTCCATCGCGCCACATGTTTTTCCTCTATGTTCGTCCCCGAAATGTTCATGGGTTATGACCCCACCGGTTGGAATCGGCAGGATATGATGCTGTACCGGGCAAACCTGCATATCACCAGTGCCGGAAAATACACGTTTGCCTTTGATGTTTCGGATGTGGGGTTTTTGAATCTTAATGGGAACAATCTGCTGACCAAAACCCGGCCAGGAGGCATGATGGGCCGAGTTCGCTTTAAGCGCACCATTTATCTTAAACCGGGCTGGTACCCCATGACCGTAGGGGAATTGCACTTGTGGTGGCTGGCGGGAATATCCGTGGATTGGAAGCCGCCCGGCTCAGCGCAATACGCGCCGATTCCACCGGCAGCGTTCGCGCCGGCAAATCAGGCGGCGGTCGGGCCGCTGGAAAAAGTCGGCGGCGGATATGCGGCGGATTTCTCCATTAAACCGCAGTCACAATTATTTGTTCCACCCGATAATTATCTTCAGCGTTACACCTTTTCCGCCCGGGTGCCTGCGACCTTTTCGCCAAGGGTGACCTGGACCTTTTCCGATGGGCAAACCGCGGACGGCCTGCAGGTGGATCATGTGTTTTTAGCACCCGGTGTTTACACGGTTGGCATATCGGTAACGCAGGCGGGCAACACGTTTGTCGCAAAGCGGCGGATATTGGTACGCACCGAGATGTTCTCCAAATTTCCCTATCCGCCGGTGGATCCAGCAGGCGTGGTGGCGGATATCATTGATAACTATAATCTGAAAACACTTTCCGGGAGGCAACTTTACCGCGGCGTAATGTTTTATCACCATTACAGAAATCTGCGGGGCCTGCGGGCATGGGGGCTGGCCTGGGCGATTTCAACCGACGCGCAAAATCCGCAGTCCGTGGTAAATACCGCGGATATGCTGGTTCGCCGGGAACTGCGAAAAGGCAACTTTCGGCAGGCCGGGAATATTTATTTATTGGCATCGCGAAAGCATATAGACTCTATGACGCAGGCCCATCTGCTGCTGCATTACGCTGTCACCGCGTGCAATTATTCCGGCACGGCACCACAGGTGCTCCAGAGCCTGCAAAATTGGAAGGCCGATCACGGCCATTTACCTAAGCCGGCCGCGCACGATATTTATACGGCTTTGGCGTATGCCTCGATTGCCAACGGAAATGGTGCGGCAGCAACCAAATATGTAAAACAGGCCGGTGATCTGACAAGCATGGCTTATAGCGCGCAAGAAATCCGACAGGGCGTGCTGGCGCGTAATGTGGAAAGTTATATTGACAGCCATCATTACCGTACGGCCGATCATTTGCTGGACCAATGGGAACTGCAGTTCCCACGGGCGATTATCAAAGGCTATACGCGGTTGCTGCGCATCAAGTTGATGATGGCGCAGGATCGCTTTCTTAACGCCGCACAGATTGCCGTGCAGTATGTCAATAGTGAGCCAAAATCATTTTATGCCGCAAAGCTGCTGTTTCGTGCCAGTGAAGCCTACAAGAGTGCAGGGAAGACCACTGGTGCCGAACTTCTCCTGGCGCGATTGAAAAAGGATTATCCGGAATCCCCGTACGCGTACAAACACTAAATGGCCTATTGCCCCTTGAAGAACTGAAGATCGGCGTGGCGCGGGTACATTTTGCGGACAAACCGGAATGCCACATACGGGCTGACACCATCGCAGAGCATTTTCTTATAAAATAATTGGCTCACCAGCGCCGCATCAGCCCAGCGTATTTCACGCCGCGGACTGATAAAAGCGGCCGCGCCCGTACCGCGTACGAAAGCTTCAGCAAAAGCCTCATTTCCTGTCAGGCAACTGGAAGAAAAGATGATTTTTCCCGTTAAGTCGCCGGCCAATGTTATAAGTTCATCAATATCGACATCTTCCAATTGCAAAACCAGCTTGCGCTTAAGGCCGTGCATGGAAAAATGAATATGCCGACTGCTGGACATGCGTGCCAGCTTTAAAAAATGGCCAAGTTCCAATTTGGTGCGAATGAACGAATATAAAGGCTTGGCTCCGATCATGCGGAGAAATTCCCCCAACAGCCGCCCTTCCGACCAATGCTTTTCCGTTGGCTTTCGAGAAACGGATTCAATGACCACGATTTTATTCGATGGTTGCAGCCGCCGTGCGGGCATCCGGCCAGTCTCACCATCTACATACGTGAAATAGGCGGTACCATTGGAAAGGAAGGTTACCCGCGCGGGAAACAGCCGCTCATTCTGCCAGGGGGCGTATACGCGGTCGCCAATATGGTAGGGATTTGCGGTCACTCGAAACCTCCAGTCACAGAGGTCGATTATAACCGATGGGCCCTGCCGTACCGGAAAGCCTGATGCAGAATTTATACAAAATAATTATAGGACGGGCCAAGGGCGTGTCCGTCAGATATTCCACCTGATATCACGTAGAACATGAAAATCACGTTCGCTTTTACGATGAACCAGGCCGCTGCGGCTTAACTACTTTCCAAGCCAAGCCGCAAGCCCGCATCAAAAGAATCGTGACATAGGTGATATCAATTTCATACCAGCGCATCCCATGGGCCGCCGAGCGCTGCTGGGCGTGGTGGTTGTTGTGCCAACCCTCTCCAAAGGACATTAAAGCGACCCACCAGTTGTTGCGCGAGTCATCGGCAGTCTCAAAATTGCGGTAGCCCCAAGTATGAGCGGCGGAATTTACAAACCATGTTGCGTGATACATCACCACCACTCGGACGCATACTCCCCAGAGGAACCAGGAGACGCCTCCCATGGGATTTCCCAGCCACAACCACCCGAGAGCAAATAAGATCGCCGCCAGAAAAAATTGCGGTACATACCAATATCGATCCAGAAAGCATAATACCGGATCGCGCTGAATATCCTTGGTAAGCTTGGCGGGATCGTCACCAATACGCGAAGAATGAATAATCCACAACATGTGCGACCAGGAAAAACCATCGCGTGGCGAATGCGGATCACCCGGTTCATCCGATTCCCTGTGATGCAGACGATGCGTGCCAACCCACTGAATCGGACCGCCCTGCCAGGACAGGCAGGCAAAGATGGTGAGAATATATTCGATAGGTTTATAAGTAACAAAACTGCGGTGGGTCAACAGACGGTGATACCCCAAGGTGACGCCTAATCCACCGGCAATCCACGCCATGATAAAAAATACCACAATGGATGACACATGAATAAACATCGGAACAAAGGCCACCAGGGTCAGCACGTGGAGAATCGCGAAAACCGTAGAGTAATACCATTGAAAATGCACTGTTCGTCCATCGCGCAATTCGCGCCGGAGAAGCTTCGTGTTTGCTGCCATGTAATGCCTCATGCTATTGACCCGCCGCAACCTGGTAAAAACAACTTTATTACCAAACCAGCAGGTCGTAAGAACCCAGGCAACAGTATAGCATAACGGAGGGCAAAAAGTGAAACATATTATTGAGTAGTGTCGTTGCTAAATTAATAACCGCTTGTATAGTAAAGCTTGGTACGCCACGCAAAGGTAATCCGCCGCCACAGGCGAAGAACCGATATAGTGAAAGGCATCGCGTCATGGAAAAAAAAATACCTCAATTGGATCGTCGAGACTTTGTTAAATTGGGGGCGGTTGTCTCAGCGGCGGCAGCCTTGAACGGCGGAAACTTTACGGCGTCAGCCGCTACCGAGAAGTTTCCGCCTCGGCAGTTTTTTCAACCCCATCGCATCCGCTATGACCAGCACTCTCTGATTTTGGACGACAAACCCTTTTTTATGTATAGCGGTTGCTTCCATTATTACCGCTGCGCCAAACCCCTGTGGCACGAACGATTCGCAAAAATTAAAGAAGCCGGATTTAACTGTGTGCAGACCTACGTCGCGTGGAAT
>JAKATV010000502.1 GCA_021818565.1 Planctomycetota bacterium | reverse complement strand
CATGGATTCAAGTAATGTGATAACCCATTCGACCGCCCCACCCTCGCGGAGGCGAACATTCTACAGTCGGTCAACGCCGCACGAAGTGAATTGTACCGTGCGCTTGGGCCGTGGATCGCTCTTCATTCCGCGCCTCAACAGTTAAGACCTGTTGCGCACTACGCGCAATCGCTTATCACATTACTTGAATCCATGCAGGTCGGGGCCGTGATGGAACAGTGGATTGGGCACGCAACTGCCCAGGGCGCGGTTGAACAGGCGCAAATTCACCAGCAAGTCTGGTCGCAGTGCGGCGAGATGCTGCGTGAAATGACCCAGGTGACCTTGGAACATACCCAAACGTCATGGGAATTCTTCGAATTATTGCAAACCGTCCTTGAAAATCTAACCCTGGGACTTATTCCACCGGCTGTGGATCAAGTCCTGATCAGTTCCGCCCAGCGATCGCGTCATCCGGAATTAAAAGCTGTGTTGATCATGGGTGCCCTGGAAACGCTGATGCCCAAAGCTACCGCGGAAGATGGCATGATTAACGACGCCGATCGTCAACGCCTGAAGCCTTTATTCGGCGATGCGCTAAATGCCGACACCTCGCAAGATTTTATAGAAGCCGCGTTTTTTGATTATGTCGCCATGACACGGCCCTCCGAACGATTATTCATAAGCTATCCCGCTGCCGACACCCAAGGGCGCAAGACCGCCCCAAGCGTGTATATGGCCCGTTTGCGCGACCTGTTTACCGATGTTCAGGTGCAACACCTTCAATCCACAGATATAAATTGGCCGGATTTTTCCGCGCTGGATGAATTGATCCGCTGGGTTTTGCTGGCCATGGAGGGTTCCCGTTCCAACCCAGCCCAGACGGCCAATGTGCTTTCAGCCAGGGCGGCGCAACAGTGGCTTAACCAACAGACCGATCCGGCGATTACTCAACGCTGGCACCATGCACTGGATTCAAAGAATCGCTGCCTTATAACCCCGCTGCCGCAGAACCTGGGCCGATTCGCGTCCGGGGCGGCCGCATTAAGTGTCAGTGAACTGGAAACGTACGCCGCTTGCCCGTTGCAGCATTTCTACAGGTATACACTGCATTTGCAGCAACGACTTGAATGGCAGATGGATGCGCGCAGCCTGGGCCTGATGTACCATCATGCGCTGGATCTGTTTTACCGTGCCGTCATCAGCGGAACGCTCGCCTGGCCGAACTGCCGGCAGGAAGATTTTGAGCACACGTTAACGCGAGCCATTGCTGAAAGTACGGAAACTCTCTCGGCCGCAGCCATCGCCGACGCGTTGGAACTTAAGGCCATTGCCAAACCCCTGCATCGCCAACTGGCAATCATCCTTGAAGCGCAACGACGCGCCGCACAGGGCAATCACTTTCGCCCCATCGCAACCGAATTGCGGTTTGGTAACTTTTTAAACTCCGATCCCGCTGAACTGGTTCTCCCTGCGGTCAATTTAGATGGTGCCGACGCGCCGCTGGAATTGCGCGGCAAAATTGATCGTCTCGATCTTGACCCGGCGGGCAATGCCCTGTTGGTGGATTACAAGTCCGGAGCGAAGAAATTCAATCTGGGGAAGTTTGTCCATGGCCTGGATTTGCAGTTAGTGGCATATCTGCTGGCCGTGCGCAATGCGGTTATCCCAGGCGTGGGCACGCTACATCCGATCGGCGCGTTTTATTATCCTTTGCGGCCCGCGGAAATCTCCGTTCACCCCGCTCCAGACGAAGAGCCACTGAATGTAACTGATCCGGCATATTATAAAACCTGCAAACCAAACGGCCCATTTGATAACCTGGCCATTACATCGCTGGATTCCCGGGTTGAAGCTGGAGGTTCCAGCGACTGGTTTAGAATAACTCTCAAGAATAACGGCGAACCTCATGCCGGTCGCAACGACGGATTGGATCATCCATTATTTTACGCCATGCTGGAATCTGGTTTAATGACGATGCGATCAATTGCTCAAGGCATTCAAGATGGAAACATCGCCCCGTCACCTTATAAGATAGGAACCTTCATCCCCTGTTCCACCTGTGAATTTAAAAGCATTTGTCCATTTCCACGCCAAGGTGGTTTATTCCGCAATCTTGATACCACTAAGGAATATGCCAATGCCAAACTGACCGCCGTCGCATACACTCTGACCATGGAGTCCCGATGATTGATCCTGGTCATGCGACGAATCAGCCGGCGGCTCTTTCACTGACCGCCGCGCAGCAAAGCGCCATCGCCCATCGCCAGGGAGAAATGGTCGTGCTGGCGGGGGCAGGATCAGGAAAAACGGCTACTTTGGCGCGACGTTGTGCTCAACTCGTGACAGCTACCTCGGACGCCTGCGATGTACGCGAACTTCTCGTGCTGACATTCACCCGCGAAGCAGCCGATGAAATGCGAAGCCGCATCGCTCTTGTCCTGCGCCAGGCGGCCGACAATCAGACGGCCCCTGAACTGTTCCAGCATCTGCATCAGCAAGCGGCCTCGGTCGATACCGCGCAGATCAACACATTTCACGGTTTCTGTAACTGGGCGGCAAAAACATGGTTTATGTTCTGCCGGGTTGATCCAGGATTCACCCTGCTTAATGAGCATGAATCCGCCATGCTTCAAACTGATGCCCTGCACGAGACAGCCCGCCAGTTCATGGCGGAGACGCACCCCCGGCATCCCGATTTTGTAGAAATATTTGATCTTTACGCCGGCGCATCACCGGCAAAATTGGAATTGCTTGTTATGCCAATTTTGCAGGTTATGCAGACCGTCGTAGATCCTGACGCCTGGTGCAACCACGCCTCCAACAGCGGCGCCACTGAAATCCAGGCGGTTCTTACCACTTTTATACAACAAAAGGCGCGTCGTCTGGAAGAACTGGCCATCATGCTGGCGGCCAGCGCGGATGACGCAGAATTGCTTCAAGCCGACGCCAAGAAATTAATGTTCAGTGGACTTAGTGAGGCTGCCGTGGCTGCTAAACGCGCCGCCGAAGCGTTAACTACCGCCGGTCCCGCCGAATGGACCCGGGCACGTAATTATTTGATTAGCGTAAAGTTTGCTGCACAAATTCGCCTCCGCGACAGCCAAGACAAGCCACAAACCGAGCACTTCAGGGACGGGACCTACAAACCACTGAAAGAGGCTTTCATCCAATTATGCGACGAATTTGCAGGCTCGGACATCGCGCACCTGCAATCGCTTGAAACGACCGGCCGCCGCCGTATTGGGACATTTCTGGCATTTGCGCAAGCGGCGCAGCGACAGTATCAGCAGGTAAAGCAATGGCGCCGCCAGTTGGATTATTCGGATCTGGAACGCACACTTATCGCCGCACTTTCTGAACCCGGCAACCCGCTGCAAACCCTGCTGCACCAGCGCTTTCGTCATATTCTGGTAGATGAATATCAGGATATTAACCCCGTGCAGCAACGCCTCATTGAATTGCTCTACCGGGGCGACAAGGGCGCTAACCAATTAAAGCCCGGCTCTTTATTTGGTGTCGGTGATGTGCTGCAAAGCATTTATGGCTTCCGCGGCAGCGAGCCACAGATCCTCCATAATATGGCCACGCAACTAAGATTGGCCGGACAAGGCAACAAAATCGTCACCATGCGGGAAAATTACCGCACCCTGCCCCCTCTGGTGGACGCTTTAAATGCAATCATTAAACCTATGCTAAATAAGGTGCAGCTCGATTCGCCGACCTCGGTGATTAATATGGCGGAACTGGCCGATCTCTATCATGGCCGCCCGCCGGCACCAGCCGGCTGCTTTCCGGGAATACCTGTGGAACTGCACGTTTTAACCACGTCACGCGAAGATTCCCACGCCAACGCGGACGCTGGTGAAGACGACAGCCAAGCCGATTCAACTGACAGTGATCCATTCAATGAAATGCAGGCCGATGAACTCGAAGCCACGAGAATCGGACAACTTATTACTGAGCTGCTGCAAAGTTCACGCAAGATCGGCAATGAATTACGACCACTGGAATTAAAGGATATCGCCATCCTTTTACGCGCACCGGGCCGGCGGGCACCGCATTATGTGCGAACACTGGGCTCTATGGGCATTTTGGCAAACGCCGCCCTGACAACCGGTTTTTTTGAATCTAGTGAAGTGCTGGAAGTACTGGATATATTGCGGGTGCTGGATAACCCCAAACAGGATATCGCCCTGGTAAGCGTGTTAATCGGGCCGATCGGCGGATGCACCATGGCAGAACTGGCTTATATCCGGCGAAATGTAACCAGCCATGTCCCGTTTCATCAGGCGGTAATCGACTTCGTGCGCGCAACACCTACCGACGCCGCGGCATCTGCACTGGCCGGAAAAATAAAGCACACCCTGACCCGGCTGGAACAGTGGCGATCTGTCATACGCACTGAAACACTGGTTAACGCATTGTCCAGAATCATGCAGGAAGCGGGTTTGCTTAATCAGGCCGCCGCCATGATCGGTGGTCGCCAGCGACTGGCTAATTTACGCCTGCTGCAGCAGCGGGCCATGGAGTTTTCCGGTTTTGAACTACAAAGCCTGTCCCGATTCGTCAACTTTTTTGAGCGCTTGCGCGAAGAGCGCGATCTGGGTGAGGCGGCACCACCCGCGGGTAATACGGTGCGGATCATGTCCATCCACGGCAGCAAAGGGTTGGAATTTCCCGTGGTTTTTGTGGCCGGTTTGGGAACCGGATTTAATAAACGCGACCTTCAACAACAACTTCTGGTAGACCGCGACAAAGGCATCGGAATTAAGGTCTTGGATGCCAACGGAGTTCTGGTGCAGGATTCACCGGGCCGCCGACTGTTGGCCGAAGAGAAATTAGGAAAACTTCTTCAGGAAGAGGCCCGCTTACTTTATGTGGCGATGACACGGGCACGCGATCAACTGATTCTCATCGGAAGAATGGCGGAATCCACAGTGGAAAAGTGGTCGAAAATTAGTTTGCCCGGAATAGCCGGCCAATACGAACGCATCCCCGCATTAAAATCCCCCAGTTGCCCGCTGGCGTGGCTGGGGCCTATTTTCAGTCAATACCCAAACTTGCAACGTTCCGGGGAAACCGGTCCTCTGCTGACACTGCATATAATCCCCGAAAGCTCACTATTTTCTGCGGATAATCAGCAGACCAACAGCCTTGCCCCCACGGTGGCTATCGGAGATGTTGCCGATGATGGCGTGGCC
>JAKATV010000406.1 GCA_021818565.1 Planctomycetota bacterium | reverse complement strand
TGGAGAGACGGTTAAGTTCAAGGTGGATGCCTACAGAGGCCAGGTGTTTACCGGGAAGGTTGAAGCCCTATCCTCGCAAGTGGATGTTGCGTCCCGTAATATTCAGATGCAGGCTGTCCTGGCCAATAAGCGACTGCTGCTGAAGCCCGGTTTATTCGGCCGCGTAACCCTGCTTACGGGCGTAAACACCAAATCGCTGGTGGTCAATGCCGACGCCATTACCTATAACACATTCGGGGACTACGTGTATGTCGTTCATAAAACCATGAAAGCTGGAAAACCGACGTTGACGGTCGCGTCCGTGCTGGTCAAGACTGGTAACCCGATCGGCAATGACGTTGTTGTGATGTCCGGGCTTAAGGCCGGCGAAGTGGTAGTAACCGCCGGTCAGGTGAAACTGCGGCCGGGCGCGGTAGTCGCAGTGAATAACACAATAAAACCATAAGGCAAGGCTTGAATTTAAATGAAATTCACGGATTTATTTATCAAGCGTTGGGTGTTGGCCAGCGCTATTAATCTCATAATTCTGGTATTGGGATTGCGCGCATGGATGAGCATGACTACGCAGGAATACCCCACGATTACCAGCACGATCGTCACAGTCAGCACCTCGTATCCCGGTGCGGACCCGGCACAGGTTCAGGCTTATATCACCTCACGGCTCGAGCAGGCTGTCGCTCAGGCTCCAAACATTGATTACATGACGACATCGAGTTCGGAAAGTACGTCCACCATTACCTGTAACATGGTGTTGAATTCCGATCCGAATGCGGCTGTGGCACAAATTCTGGCCAAAGTACAGCAGGTGGCCAGTCAGTTGCCGCCCGCCAGTCAGGCTCCGGTCATTAACGAAGAAGTCGGAGATGCCAGAGCTTTGATGTACTTGGCATTTGCCAGTAAGACCATGAACCAGCAGCAAATCGATGATTATCTGCTACGGGTGGTTCAGCCTAAAATTCAATCGCTTCCCGGCGTCAGTCAGGCTCAGATATTACCCATGGGCACCGGTTCCAGCGGTAACAGTTTCGCTTTACGGGTTTGGCTAAAGCCGGCTAAACTCGCGGCCCTTGGACTTACGCCGGCGGATGTTTCCTCTGCGTTGACCAGTAATAATTTCGTTTCCGCGATTGGTCGAATTCGCGGAAAAAATATTGCGCAAGTCATCACAGCCAACACATCCATTAGCAACCTATCTGAATTTCGAAACCTCGTGGTGAAATATGTCAATGCTGTCCCCATTCGCCTTAAAGATGTGGCCGACGTGCAGCTCGGCGCGCAGAATTACAATCAAAGCGTGTTCATGAGCGGAGTTCCCGCGACATTTATCGGCGTATTTCCATCGCCTTCCGCCAACAGTCTTACCCTCGGCCACGAAGTGCACACCGCGCTGCGGCAGATCGAAGCGAATCTGCCCGCCGGTCTTCATGCCGCAGTTCCCTATGATGGCACCGTTTACATTAAAGCCGCCATTTCGGAAGTCGAACACACGCTGCTGATCACGTTGGGCATTGTCGTATTGGTTATCTTTCTGTTTCTGGGATCTGTCCGCTCGCTATTAATTCCGGCGGTGGCAATTCCCCTGTCTATTATTGGTGCCGGAATCCTGATGATCGCCTTCGGCTTTACCATCAATTTGCTGACACTCCTAGCGGTCATCCTGGCGATCGGTCTGGTGGTGGATGACGCCATTATTATCGTCGAAAATATCCACCGACATGTCGATGAGGGCTTACCACCCGTGCGCGCTGCCATTTTGGGCGCTCGGGAACTTGCCGGCCCAATTCTTATTATGTCCACGAGCCTTGCCGCGGTTTTCGCACCGATCGGATTTATGGGAGGCTTAACAGGAAGTCTGTTTACCGAATTCGCGTTCACGCTTGTTTTCACAGTGTTTATGTCGATGATTGTCGCATTAACACTCTCCCCCATGCTTAGCAGCCGAGCACTTAAACCAACCTCCGAGCATGGGCTGGTCCATTTTCTCGACATGCTGTTCATGAAGTTGCGCCATGGTTATGAGCGATCTTTGCATGTGGTTCTGGCGTATCGGTGGCTGGTGCTGATAATGGCGCTGGTGTTATTCGTCAGTATTCCATTTATGCTCATGGAAAGCCAAAGCGAACTGGCACCGACCGAGGACCAGGGTATCTTATTTTTCTCTGGAATTGGCCCTCCCACGGCGACATTGCATTACATGAGCGCCTACGCGACACAAATACGGAAAATCTGCCAGAGTTTCCCGGAAACCCAACAGGTGTTTCAGATTAATGGGTTTTCGCCTTTGACTCCCGGCTACAACGGACTCATCGGCGGTATGCTGCTTAAGCCATGGGATCAGCGGACGGTTACGCAGATGCAGCTCACCGCGCCATTTCAGCAGAAGCTTTCGAAGGTCGCTGGTTTGCAAACAACCGATTTTGCATTGCCGTCCATTCCAGGGGCACCATTTGGCTTGCCGGTGCAATTTGTCGTTACTTCCACCAAGGGATATAAAGACTTGGATCAGGCAGCCGGGAAAATCATTGCTGCCGCCGAAAAAAGTGGAAAATTCTTATTTGTTGAGAAGGATTTAAGATACGACGCGCCGCAGGTTAAATTAACGATTAATCACAGCCTGGTGGCGGCGCTAGGGCTTAACAATAGCGAGTTGGCGGCGGATCTCCAGCCCTTGCTGGGCGGAAATTACGTCAATCGCTTTGATCTGCAGGGACACACTTACAAGGTCATTCCCCAACTTCCGGATAATCTGCGGGCCACCGCCTCTATGCTCAAACGCATTTATATCCAGACGGCCGGCGGCCAAATGGTCCCGCTTTCGACCGTTGTGACGATCCATCACCTCGTTGAACCGGAATTTTTGCCGCAGTTTCAACAACTTAATTCTGTGACCATTTCCGCTGTCCCGGCACCGGGCACCAGCATGGGCAGTGCGTTGGCCTATTTGCATTCCACCCTACAATCGCTATTTCCCACGGGTTATGCGGCGCACTATGCCGGAGAGTCCCGACAATTTGAGAAGCAAGGAAATGCCATCTACATCACTTTTCTTCTGGCGATTATCCTCATTTTCCTGCTCATGGCAGCGCAATTTGAAAGTTTCCGCGATCCGTTTATTGTTATGTTCACTGTGCCGATGTCGATTTTTGGCGCGGCGCTGTTCATGTTCATCGGTGTGGCAAAGTTAAATATTTATACCGAAGTCGGTCTGATTACCCTGATTGGATTAATTACCAAGCAGGGCATTCTTATTGTGGAATTCGCCAATAGGCTTCAGGAAAATGAAGGCATGTCCATCTATGAGGCCATCATCCATGCCTCCGCCGTGCGGCTGCGGCCCATTCTCATGACCACTGGAGCCATGGTGCTTGGCGTGGTTCCGCTGCTTGTCGCTTCCGGTGCCGGTGCGGTTAGTCGCTTCGATATGGGCTTGATGATTGCCGCAGGTCTATCTATTGGATGCGTATTTTCCCTGTATGTGATTCCGGTAGTCTACACCTTTGTCGCCAGCCGCAAGGAAAAAATTGAACCCACCGCGGAGGAATCACATCCCGGTGCCGCACATTAATAAGGCCGTAGTTCACCGGACATGGGTTTGCGGAATATCTTCCAGCGCGTCGATGTTCGGACGGGCGCAGGTTATGCTTCGTGAGCGGTTATTTCCAATTCATCGGGAATTGATAATGGTGCCTGTGCCAACGGTAGAACCTTCCCCCGCCGCGGTTGAATTCCCCATAAGTTCCGCACCATAAAATCGCGCACCTGCCGCCACGTGTACTGCCAATGATAGCCCGCGGCACCGTGATGCCCGGGCGGAACAAACAAAAATTCAAAATCCTTGTTGGCCTTTTCCAGCGCATTAATCACCTGCATGGTGCAGCATGGATCCACATTATGATCCATCCCGCCCGCGATGAGCTGCAATTTGCCGACCAGCTTATGCGCGTTGGTGACATTGGATTGCTGGGCATACCACGGGCCGATGGGCCAACTCATCCATTGTTCATTCCACCAGATTTTATCCACACGATTATCATGACAGCCGCTGTTGGCCGAAGCGACTTTATAAAAATCGCCAAACGCCAGCAACGCCCGCAACGCGCTTTGTCCCCCAGCGGAGGTGCCGTAAATTCCCACGCGGGTTAAATCCATTTGCGGGCAAACACTTTTCTGCGCCGCCTTAATCCATAAAATTCGATCCGGGAAACCGGAATCTCCCAGATTTTTCCAGCACACATCATGAAAGGCCTTCGAGCGGTGCGATGTACCCATGCCATCAATCTGCACCACAATAAAGCCGATTTCCGCCATGGTTTGCGGCCAATGGAACGGCTTAAAGGCTTTGGGTACAAAAGCACTCTGCGGCCCGGCATAAATATGTTCAATCACCGGATATTGTCGGCGGGGATCAAAGTGCGTGGGGCGGTATATGACGCCGTAGATATCGGTTGTCCCGTCGCGGCCTTTGGCCACAAATGGCTGTGGCAACGGCAGTCCCGTCTTATGCAATTCCACCAGGTCCGCCCGCTCCAACTCGCGCACCATTGCTCCCGTTTCCGCGCTACGTAATTCTATCACCGGTGCCGCATTTACCCGCGACCACGTATCAATACAGAAGCGATGGTCCGGAGAAAATTCGACGTTGTGCATGCCGTTGGCTGTCGTGAGATGCGTCAGGCCCGATCCGTCGAAATTAACCCGGCAATAATGCACAAAATACGGATCCTGATCCGGAAATATTCCTCCGGCCTGAAACCATACCTGTCGCTTCAACGGGTCCACATGCTCCACGTGCCGTACAACCCATTGTCCTGAAGTTATGCGATGGCGCACGGTGCCGCTGCGCAAATCAATTAAGTATAAATGATTCCATCCGTCGCGTTCCGACATCCAGATCATTTCATCTGTTTCCGGCAGATAAAAAGTGAACTGTTTTCCCGAGTAATCAAAAAACTTCGGCGACTGACCATCATGGCATATTTCCTGCACCAGCGGTCGTGAAATCCCGGTATCCGCATTCACGCCGATAACACGCATCACCTGATGATCGCGCTGATTGTATAAATAGGTGAAAGAGCGGCCGTCACGATTCCACCGTATCTCCGTAATACTCCATGGATTGGGCGCTAACCTGACTTCCCCCAGCCATGAGCAAAAAGCATTGATTTACGGCCCTTCCGCGATAATGCACTTGCTACATTCAACC
>JAKATV010000384.1 GCA_021818565.1 Planctomycetota bacterium | reverse complement strand
CTTTGCATTGTCAAAGGGTGCCGCCGCGGTGGCCATCTGCACATCCGTCTTTTCCAGCAGGCGAATCAGAGCATCAATCAAATTTGGATCAATTTCCGGCTCATCCCCCTGGACGTTGACGATGGTGTCAAAATGGGCGAAATCCTTCATGGCGGCAACTTCAGCGATGCGATCGGTTCCGGATTGATGTTCCGCGGACGTTAACACAACCTGCCCTTCAAATTCGCGCACCGCGTCCGCAATCCTCCGGTCATCGGTGGCCACTACCACTGCCGAGGCGCGTTTGGTTTTCAAGGCCTGCTCGTAGACATGCTCTATAAGATATTTTCCGGTTTGCCGCAGTAAGGGCTTGCCGGGCAGTCTCGTGGAATCATAGCGCGCGGGGATGACAATTAAACTGGACAAAGCACAGCCTTTCCTTAAGCTTCAATTTCCAGAGCAACGGTATATCCGAAACTGCCCCGCGCGGCAATTTGCCATGACCGCCAAAACGGCACGGGCAATATTTCCGTTGCGATTTTTAGAAGCTCAATGGATGCGTTATAATCAGCCCCCGTTATATTCTCCACGGAGACGCACCGCATGTCAGGTCATCAGGATTCTTTTGTTCATTTGCACGGACATTCGCATTATTCGCTTCTGGATGGCGGGGCCACGCTGCCGGGGCTTTGCGCCAAGGCTGCGGAAATGGGTATGCCGGCCCTGGGATTGACAGACCATGGCAATTTATTTGGTATGGTGGAATTTTATCAGGAAGCAAAAAAGGCCGGCATTAAACCGTTGCTGGGGTGCGAATTTTATGTGGCTCCCGGTTCGCGCTTTGATAAAGATGCCCATGGCATCAGTGAGGCGGCGTACCACCTTGTGGTTCTGGCGAAAAATCAGGCGGGCTATAAAAATATCCTCAAACTCGCCAGTTTGGCCTACACCGAAGGATTTTATTACCGCCCGCGCGTGGATAAGGAAACACTGGCACGCTATTCCGAGGGTCTGGTGGTCATTAACGGCCACTTCGGAACCGAAATTGCGGCATGTCTGCAGCGTGGTGATGTGGCCGCGGCCGTGGATGTGGCGGGGCAGTATAAAAACATATTTGGCGATAACTTTTTTGTAGAATTGCAGAATCATGATGATCCGGCACAAATTTCCGCCATTCCACAATTACTGGAAGTAGCCAAAAAATCCGGGTGCCCGGTGGTCGCTACCAATGACCATCATTACCTGCTGAAAGATGACTATGACGCCCATGATGTGCTGTGCTGCATCAGCATGGGTAAAACGCTTGCCGATGAAAACCGCCTGCATTATTCCCGGCAACTGTATTTGAAAAGTTCTGCCGAAATGCGGGCGATTTTCCGTGACATCCCACAAGCGTGTGACAACACGCTCAAAATTGCCGAAATGTGCGATGTGCAGTTGGACTTTTCCAAACGCCACGCTCCGGTTTACACCCCGCCGAATAATCCAACTACCGGGGAGGCGGTATCCGCGGATGATTATCTGCGGATGCTATGCGAAGCCGGGGTTATTGAACGATATGGCGAATTCAATGATGTTCTGCGCCAGCGGCTGGAACAGGAACTGAAAGTTATTCAAAGCAAAGGCTTTTCCAGCTACTTTTTAATTGTCTGGGATTTCTGTAATTTTGCCCGGCAAAATGGCATTCCCGTCGGAGCCAGAGGGTCCGGTGTCGGCACGTTGGTGGGATACTCTCTGGGATTATGCAACGTTGATCCGATTCGCTACGACCTGCTTTTTGAAAGGTTCATGGATCCCAGTCGCTCGGAAATGCCCGATATCGATATTGATATTTGCCAGGAAGGCCGCGGTAAAGTTATTGAGTATGTGCGGAAAAAGTATGGCAATGTTTCTCAGATCATCACATTTTCGACGCTCGGCGCTAAAGCGGCCATTAAAGATGTCGGGCGCGTTCTGGCCATGCCGCTGTCGGAAGTGGACAAAATTACCAAGCTGATTCCCGGCGGCGTAGGAGTCACGCTCGACAGCGCTTTGCAAGTAGCTGATCTCAAAAAGCTATATAAAGAAGACCCCAATGTCATGCGCCTTTTTGACATTGCGCGACGCCTGGAGGGCTTGTGCCGCAATGCCGGAATGCACGCGGCTGGCGTGATTGTCTGTGATAAGCCGCTGGATGAAGTTGTGCCGCTGTATAAAAGCGGTGATGACATCATGACCCAATGGGACGGTCCGACTTGTGAAAAGGCCGGTCTGCTGAAAATGGACTTTCTAGGTCTGCGCACCTTGACCATTGTGGAGCGGGCGCTGGCGCTGATCGAAGCGGATTATCCCAACGGACTGCCGCCGCGCCATGCCATGGGGGTAGATGGTAAGACCACCCTGACGGATCATCCGGCCGGCCCGCGTCCCGGCAGACTGGATATTGAAAAACTTGATCTCACCGATCAGCGCGTTTACAAGCAGGTGTTCCAAAAGGGACAAACCAAAGGTGTGTTTCAGTTTGAATCTCCGGGTATGAGAGAACTGCTTATTAAAATGAAGCCGGATCGCATTGAGGATCTCATTGCCGCTAACGCCTTGTTCCGGCCAGGTCCCATGGATTTGATCCCTGATTACTGTGCCCGTAAACACCGCCGGCAGCCTGTGCCATCCGTGCATCCCATTATGGATAACATCCTGGCCGAAACGTACGGCATCATGGTGTATCAGGAACAGGTAATGCGGATATTCAACCAGTTGGGCGGTATCCCGCTGGCCAAGGCGTACAAGATTATCAAAGCGATCAGCAAAAAGCAGATGGATGTAATCGCCGCTGAAAAGCAGCATTTTGTGGAAGGAGCGGAAAAGAACGGAATTAAAACCGAGCAGGCCGTCCAGATTTTCGCGCTCATTGAAGAGTTCGGAAAATATGGCTTCAATAAAAGCCATTCCACGCGCTATGCCATTGTCGCGTATCAGACCGCGTACCTGAAGACCTATTTCCCTCTGGAATATATGGCAGCGCTATTGACGTATGAAATGATTGATCAGGCCAAAACCACAGAGTACATTGAAGACTGCCGATTTCTAGTTCGTCCGGACGGCCGGGTGGGCATTCCTATTTTGCCCCCGGATATTAATCAGAGCGTGGCTGACTTTGGCGTCGTGGACGCGACCATCTGTTTTGGCCTGGCCGGAGTGAAAGGGGTTGGCCAAAAAGCGGTGGAATCCATCATCGCGGCGCGCGGGAGCCGAGCTGACGGTAGCCACCAACCCTTTACCAGTCTTTTCGATTTCTGTGAGCGTGTGGACCTGCGAACGGTTAATAAGTCCGTCATTGAGTCTTTGATTAAATGCGGGGCCTTTGATGCGCTGCATGAAAATCGGGCGGCTGCGACCGCGGCCATTGAAACCGCCATGCAGTCCGGCAGTTCCGCGCAGAATGCCAAAAGGGCCGGGCAGGAAAGTCTGTTCGGCGGCGGCGGTGGCTCATCCGCAATGGCGGTTGCGGCGGCGGGGTATAAACTCCCATCCATACCGGAATGGCCGCAAGGGCTGAAAATGGCCAATGAAAAATCCGTACTGGGATTCTACGTTACCAGCCATCCCCTGCGTGATTATGAAACCATGCTGCATGATTTTACGACCATCAATACTCAGAGTATTAAAACCGCCAATGATGGGAAAGAAGGAATCCTTGGCGGATTGATTTCCAAAGTGGAATCGCGCATTGTCCGTTCCGGTCCAAGCGCGGGGCAGAAATGGGCCACGATTATCCTCGAAGATTTATCCAGCAATGTAAAAGTCACGATGTTCGCCGGTGAATTTCAAAAATTTGGTGATTTAATCAAAGCCGATGCGGTCATGTTTTTCCGCGGCAAAGTGGACCGCACCCGCGAAGAACCCGGATTTCGCGTATATGAAGCCTTTACGCCCGAGCAAGCGGTGCAGAAACTCGCCCGTGAGGTTCTGATTTGCGTAGATGCCCAGGCCGTGGATGCGGATTCGATTGAACGCCTGGGAACTGTTCTCAAAGAACATCCCGGAAAATTACCAGCCAAAATCCAGTTAGCTATGGCCGAAGCGGACATGCCGATGAAAGTAACCCTTAATTTAGGCAAAGCGGTCAGCGGATCGCCGGACGCATTAAAACATATAGAATCATCAATGCAGGGAGCCGCCGTGCGCGTGCTTGGTCCGGGAACGTATCTGAATGCCGCCCGTGCGCAAGCACCGCAGTTGCAGACCGTGTAAATGCCTTACCATCGGTCCACCACTGAAGCGACGACCTTGGCCGGCGAAAGCGCGTGAATCGTTTCCGGGCGGCAGGCGGCATAGTGATATGCCATGTCGGCAATTTCCGGTTGCAGTCGCGAGAGTAGTTTTAATATCACCGCTTCATCCAGGGGAATCGCTGTGACCGCGGCACGGATAATCGCCTTAGCGGCACTGAACAGACACATGGCAATGGCTCGAACCTCCTGGGCGGTGGTTTCGCTTACCAGGGCACCAAAGGCCATGGCGTGATGCAGATCAGTGGGCAGTGCCAAAGAATCTACCTGACCGTGCATGGCTTGTGCCCAATCCCAGCGTCGTGAAAGTTCCCAAAGATGTGCCCCCAATTCCAGTGAGGCTACCCGGATATCCGCCGACACCTGTGGCCCCGACAGGCAGGACGCCAGTTGCGGCAATTCCGCTAAATCACCCTGTCGCGCCGCCTTAAACGCCCAGCCAACCGCTACGCCATCACTGGGGCCAATTGACGATTTTAATACGGCCTCAAGAAGTTGACCGATCTGCTCCTCCGACCGCAACAGGCCGCGCCGGGCCAGATCATTAATTTGAAAACATTGGGCGTAGCCACCGATGGTGGGGGCGGAATCAACCAATTGCATCAGACCAAGTAAATTCAACGCCTGAATCTCCGGTACAGTGCCATACACTCGCTCGTTTCCACCTCGCGGTATATTATTCTATCGTATCAAAACGGTGGATTACAATAACATTTTCCCGAAGCGGGGCGAATTGCCGCTCCGTTGCGAACGTGGATTTTGTTCGCCCCGGCAAGCCACGTTGTGCCGGTACCCCGATGAATCTGAAATTTGAAATTTCAGATTTGAGATTTGAAATCTGGAAATTGGATCTTTCTGGACGCGCACAATTATTTTGTTCGCTAATCGCCCTTGGCGATTCTGCCTTCAAACTCCCAACTCCTAACTTCCCCGTCCTATGCGCTCCGATGCAGC
>JAKATV010000136.1 GCA_021818565.1 Planctomycetota bacterium | reverse complement strand
CGGCCTCCTTTTTGGTTCGGCCTTGCGTGCCTTCGTAAAATTGCCCCTCCATGTTGACCCGTATGCGGAATGTTTTTTTGTGGTCCGGGCCTTCTTCCGCAAGTACTTCATACGTCGGGGTGCAGCCATATTCTCTTTGCGCGTATTGTTGAAGCATGGACTTGAAATTCAACTGATGCTCGCCATCGGCGTAATGGTCTACCCACGGCTGCATGTGCCGGAGAATAAATTTGCCGGCGGCTTCAAAACCGCCATCCAGATAAATCGCCCCGACCACTGATTCAAATACGCCAGCTGCCAGGCTGCCGGGTAATCGCCCGGACTTGTGCATGCCGGGACCGACGCGGATTAAGTCGGTCAGACCAAGGCTGTTGCTGACTTCCGCACAGGTTTTGCGGCTCACTACCGAAGATTTAAGAATCGTGAGTTGCCCTTCCAGCCACTGGGGAAATTGTTCATAGCCTCTCTGGCAGATAATCAACCCCAGCACCGCATCCCCCAGAAATTCCAGACGTTCATTGGAACTGCGCCGATTGGGTGATGATGAGGCATGCGTGAGCGCTTCATCCAGCAGTTGCAGATTCTTGAAGCGATAGTCAATGATTCGCTGACACTGTTCCAATACTTCCGGCGCTACCATGTACAAAAACTCCGGCTATGCACAAAAATTCCAGATGTGTCGCTCCGATACTGGAAAATCCGGTGCATGATGCAATTCAAAATATCTGACTCACGCGAATCGCCCGAACCGCCGAATTCGGCAGGACGGGCGGTTAGCGTTACTGCGCTATTCATCGGTCATATTGCCGCAGGAGCGTCAAAAATTCGGCAATGTCCGCCGGCACGGGCGCTTCCAAAGCCATACGATTGAACTTACTGGGGTGCACAAACTGGAGTTTCCAGGCATGCAGGGCCTGCCGGGAAATCATGGCGTCCGCTGAATCCGCCGCCTTGGCGGTAATATCCCGACGTGATACCACGCGACCTCCATACATAACATCGCCCACGATGGGAAATCCGACATGGCTTAAGTGCACGCGCAACTGGTGTGTACGGCCCGTTTTGGGAAATAATTCCAGCAGTGTAAAGCGCTTGAATCGTTCCTTGACCTGATAAACCGTCTGGGCGGTGCGGCCAATATCTTCGCGCACGGCATATTTTTCCCGCATGACCGGATGCACGCCCAGTGGCGCATCAATAAGATCACTATCCAGCGGAGGCGAACCATGGATAATCGCCAGGTAGGTTTTGCGAATCGATCGACGCTCAAACTGCCCGGCCAGCCGCCAATGCGCCTCATCCGTTTTGGCTACAAGAATCAGGCCGGTGGTGTTCCGATCCAGGCGGTGAATAATCCCCGGCCGCCAGGGGTCACTGCCCACGGAGAGTGTTCCCGCGGTTTGCTGGGCATGGTAGACCAAGGCGTTAGTCATCGTGCCGCTCCAGTGGCCGCGCGCCGGATGCACCAGCAAATTCGTCGGTTTATTAATGGCGATGAAGTGATCATCTTCATACAAAATGTCCAGCGGGATATTTTCCGGCAATATTTCCCGTCGGACCGTCGGCGGAACCTGCAATTCCACACGATCACCGTTGCGCAAAAGGGTGCTGACTTTGGCGGGTCGGCCATTGACCAAAACCGTTCCGGATTTAATTAATTTTTGCAGCATGGCTCGGGAATGCGTGGAAAGCCGATCACGCAGATAAATATCCAGCCGCTTCTGCAAATCATGGCGTATGTTAAAGGTCACCGCTTCCATGCCCTCATCGGAATCCGGCAATGCCAACGGTTGGGCAAGTTCCAAGTCATCGGGTTGGGCTTCATCCATACGGGATATTGTAGCGACTAATTACGTTAAATCCCCGCGGCGCGGTATAACTTGAATTTGCGAACCAAGGGGCTTATCATTGATTGCACACTTAACCGGTAGGTGTTATGTGTAATTAGTGGTTCGCCGCGTTTTTCGCAGAGTTACTGCGTAAAACCTCATTGAACTTGTTGGATGTATTTCGCCATGGCTGAAATAAAAGCGACTAACATAACCTGGCATCCGTCTAGGGTAACGGCGGCGGATCGGGCGGCGGCTACGCATAATCGCCCCTGCATTCTCTGGCTGACCGGTCTTTCAGGCTGCGGCAAATCTACGATTGCCGGGGCTTTGGAACATGCGCTAATTGCCTCCGGTCACCCGGCGTATGTGCTGGATGGGGATAATTTAAGGCATGGCCTAAATAGCGATCTGGGATTTTCCCCGCAGGACCGAGCGGAGAATATTCGCCGTGCCGGGGAATTGGCCCGCATTCTGGCGGATGCGGGGCTGATTGTGATTGCCAGCTTTATCAGTCCGTATGCTGCGGATCGCCTGCGGGTGCGCCAGCTTGTTGGGCCGGATGAATTTGTAGAAGTGTTTGTCGATGCGCCCGTGGAAGTTTGTGAAGCGCGTGATCCAAAGGGGCTGTATAAAAAAGCTCGTGCCGCTGTCGCGGCGGGCAAACCACTGGGTTTTACCGGCATTGATGCACCGTATGAAACACCGAGCAATCCGGAGATTCATCTAAAAAGCCAGGAACAATCCGTGTCGCAGGCCGTGGAAATAATTTTCAATTATCTTCGCCGACATGGGCGATTGGTACAACAGGGGTAAGCCGTAACATGGTCACGCAATACGTTGATTTACATACGCACAGTACCGCCAGTGACGGTACCTTAACGCCCACACAACTGGTCAACCGCGCCCAGGCAGCGGGACTTGTGGGCCTGGCATTGACAGATCATGACAGCGGCAACGGATTGTTGGAGGCCCGGGCACAAGCGGAAAAAATTGGTTTGCGTTTTGTACCGGGAATTGAAATCTCAGCGGAATATCCGCATCCGGGAACCATGCACATCCTGGGGTATTACATTGATCCGCTTTCACCGGGTCTTAAGCGTATGAGCGATATTCTGCTGGAAGGGCGGAACAATCGCAATCCGCGGATTATTGCCCGGCTCAACGAATTAGGTTGCCGCATCACGTTGGAGCAGGTCCAGGCTATCGCCCGGCGTGGATCAGTTGACCAGCGAAAAATTGTTTTGGGGCGGCCGCATATCGCTCAGGCGATGGTGGATGCGGGCTGTGTCAGCAGCGTCAAGCAGGCGTTTGATGTTTATCTGGGAACTACCGGTGCGGCCTATTTTGATAAAGAGCGTCTGACCCCGCGGCAGGCGCTGGAATGTATTCATGCCGCCGGCGGCTTGGCGGTGCTGGCCCATCCCACCCAGCTGCGCACGGAAAATCCGGCGCAACTCCAACATGTGGTAGCCAATCTGGTGGAGGCGGGACTCGATGGCATTGAGGCCTGGCATAGTGATCACCGCCCGCAGGACAGTCAACTAATTTTGGAATTAGCCCGCCGTTATAACCTGATCACCACCGGTGGATCGGATTTTCATGGCACGCCCAAACCGGATATTGCCCTGGGACTCGGACGGGACAACGTGCGTGTGCCCGTGGAATATCTGGATCGATTGGAACAGGCGTGGAAAGCCCGGCGTGCCCGGCAAACGACGGAGTTGCCAACATGAATACATCTGTTGAGTTTCCAGCGTTTGATGTTGAAAAAATCAATGCGGATTTTCAGAAGCGTGACCCCGCGGAGCTTGTCCAGTGGGCCGCCCAGACGTTTGGAACTGGTCTGATCATGACCAGCAGCTTCGGTGCCGAAAGCATGTGCCTGATTCATCTTGCGGTTTCGGTTTGTCCGGATCTCCCCATTGTGCTGGTCAACACGGGGTATCTGTTTCCGCAGACGCTGATGTTTATGGAGGCCATGCGGCAACGCTTTCATTTGAACGTGCGCGAATATCACAGCCGCCACGATCCGGTCGTCTGGTTGACCATCAACGGCGAGCCTGATCCGCGCGTGCGCCGGAATGTTGAGGCATGTTGCGCAGCTAATAAAAATGAAGTCTTTGACCGCGCCATGCGGGAATTAGCCCCGGCGGCGTGGCTGCGGGGAGTGCGAGCGCACCAATCCGATCATCGCGCAACCATGCAAACGGTGCAGTGGAATAAGCGCATCAACTGCTGGGCTATTTCACCCCTGCTGGCATGGAATAATCGTGATATCCATTATTATATGAAAAAACATGAGCTTCCCTACCATCCGCTGTGGGAACTGGGATACAATTCCATCGGCTGCAATCCGGAAACCTGCACCCGCCCGGTCGGGGCGGATGAAGACCAGCGCAGCGGCCGCTGGGCGGGGTTGGAAAAAAAGGAATGTGGCATCCATCTAGATCAAGGCGCGGGAATTTAGTTGGGAAAGAAGTTAGGAGGTAGGAGTTAGGAGTTAGAAGGTTTTGAAGCGCTGCGCTGCCATTTTGCTGTAACCTGTCCCCTGCACCCCGTAACCTCGCGCGTTCGGGTCCCAAAACAATCTAAAATGCTTACGTTATATGACGTTGTGCGGCAATTTTTCGATTCTCGCTTAAGTCCGCCGTTGCGCTACCCGATAACTATGAGTTGAACAGGAGACTCTGGAAATGCGGTACAAACACGGGCGATTGCGGGCATTTACGCTTATAGAATTGCTGGTGGTCATTTCCATTATCGCTTTATTAATAGCGATCCTTCTGCCCAGCCTGGCGCGGGCGAAAGAACTGGCGAACCGTGCGGTATGCGCTGCCAATGTGCGGGGTATTGTGCAATCCATGTTTATCTATGCACAAAGCAATCAGAGCCAATTTCCCAGCGTGTTGCCTCCCGCCAGCACCACGTACCAGAATAGTCCCGGCGCAGCGGCTACAGATTCCGCGGGGAACATTGGCACAATTTTGGAAAGCATGTACGGCAGCAATGCCTGGCAGGAAGGTTCGCCGATGGCGTGTATGTGGCTGATGGTGCTAAGCGGGCAAATTACGCCAAAAAGCTTTATCTGCCCATCCGACCTTCTGGCGACGGCACCTTCGGATGAATACAGCACCAGCAGTACCTATTATTCCAATTTCGGAGTCGTCCGGGGAACAGTTTCCAATACCGGTCAGGGTGAAAGCTATTCCATTTCATTTCCCTGGAATTACATGAACGATGCCTATATCCCCGGCAGTTGGTGGAATACCAATGCCGCCAGCGCTGAACTGCCTATGGTTTCCGATATGGCTCCGGCAGCCGATACGTCCGCCGCCGGTAATGCCAAACGTGACCCTACGCAGCCAATGGCCAATACCTACGGCAACTTTATTTT
>JAKATV010000491.1 GCA_021818565.1 Planctomycetota bacterium | reverse complement strand
TCCCTTGTATTGTTACTCACCAGGGTGAGATTAAGTGACCGGGCTTGCGCGGCAATGAGTGTATCCATTGTTCCAATGGGAATACCCCGCAGTTCAAGGCTTTTGCGAATCTGGCCATAGGCTTCGCCGGCGCGAGCATCGAACGGCAGAACGCCCAGAGATGCCACAAAATGCAGCAATGCCAAGTGGTTCCGCGCCGGATCGCTGCTGTTGACCACGCCAAATTGCAGTTCCGCCAGCGTAATGGCCGATATCGCGACCGATCCGGGAGATTGTCTCCGCAGATGGGCCGTAACGCCCCCGGATTTTCCGCGAATCAATTCAATACAAATATACGTATCCAGCAGATAACGTATCACAACCGTTTCCGCCTTTCAGCTTTTAGCGGCTGTTTCCGCTCCGCCATGAAGTCTGCGGTGAACATTCCGAGGCTCTTTTCCAGGATCTCCCATTCCTTGCCGGGCGGAACAAGAATGACCAGATCATCAAGCCGTGCGATTCCCACTTTTCGCGTGCGAAAACGAAAAGCCTTGGGCAATCGCACCGCCTGGCTGCGTCCATTGGTAAATATTGCCGCAGTTTCCATAAACACCTCCAATGGTATATACCATGAAGTATACCATAACAAGGAATTGGAATAAACGGCAACCCACAGCTCGCTTGATTTGACGGTCGCAACAGTACGCGATATTCTCCACCGGTGATCGTGATGCCCTCGACCGACGCTCGACGCTCGACGCTAGCTCATGGAGGATTGCACTTTTGCCGAGCGTCGCTCCCAGCTAGAGTCGTTGGGGGACCGTTTACAGGAGCATTTCAGATGTCGACTGAACTTCAGAGCGTTGCCGAAATATTTAACAACCGAATCTTCCGCATCCCGGATTACCAGCGCGGATATGCGTGGGGTGAACAGCAACTTGCCGATTTTTGGTCCGACCTTCGGCGAGTTGGCTCTGAGCGCACCCACTACTGCGGCCAATTGACGTTAGAAAAAGTGGTGAGCGATGGAGGGCTCGAATGGGGAGGCGACGAGTGGTTGGTCAAAGATGCGGGGTTTGTTCCACATTTCGTGGTAGACGGCCAACAGCGGCTCACTACTGCAATTATCCTGATCCACTGCTTGCTCAAGGGACTACCACCAGAAGAAAGGATAACTGGCCTAAAGGTCTCTGAGCTTCGGGAGCGGTATCTCTCACGCTCGCAGGGCGTATTGCATAGCTGTATCTTTGGCTATGCCAAGGATAATCCCAGCCACGAGTTTTTTCGCACGCAGATTCTCGGCGTTCCGTCCAACGACTACAGCGGTGTGCGCACTACTTATACCGCTAATCTTGCCTTCGCACGGGATTATTTCCGTGATCGCACGGCGGCGGTCAAGGGAAGCGGTGATCGCGAACAGCTTTTCAAAGCCCTGACTCAGCGCTTTCGCTTCAACATCCACGAGCTCAACGACGACATCGACGTATTTGTTGCATTTGAAACGATGAACAACCGAGGAAAGCTTCTTTCGCGTTTGGAGTTGTTAAAGAACCGGCTCATCTACCTTTCCACGCTCGCAAAAGCCAATGATTCGGAGCGGATGGCAGTGCGAAGAACCCTTAACGCTGTGTGGCGCACGGTGTACGAAGAACTGGGGCGCAATCCAAACCGGTCGCTGGACGACGACGATTTATTGCGTGCTCATTGGATAGTGTTTTTTGGATATGACAAGGACGAGGCCGACCCATTGACGCAGTTTCTTCTAAATAAACATTTTACTACCGGCCGCCTTGACCAAGGGGAGCTTACGCTGGGTAATATTCAGGAATATGCAGGCAGCCTACAGGTCAGCGCTCGAGTGTGGCAGCAACTCCATTTCCCCGAGAGCCACGCAGTGCAGCTTGGGGACAGCGTATCGCGGGCACTTATCCGCCTCAATCGCCTTGGCTTCGGCCCGCTGCGCCCGCTTCTTCTCGCCGCCCTTTCCCATGAGCAGAAGAACGGGGATTTCAAGGCTCTACTCTTCCAAGCGGAGCGATTCCTGCTCCTTGTGCGCAACTTTGCCGGAACCCGGGCAAACGTTGCTGAGGCCGAGTCGTTTCGCATGGCACATGACCTACATCAGGGGAGGGCGGGGATTTCCCAGGCGGTCGACATGCTACGAGATCGTGTAACGCGACACTTCTCACCGGCGGCATTTTCCCTCGAAATATCCGACCTCTTTGGCAACGGGGGTAAGGGATTTTCTGACATAGCCGGCCTGAAGTTCTTGTTGTTCGAGTACGAGGAAAACTTGCGCCGCGCTGGGAAGGCCGCCGCATCAAAGATCGCTTGGGATGACTTCCACGGTTCTAGGAACTCGATAGAACATATTTATCCCCAGGATCCCAAGCCGGGAGACTGGCCAGAATTTGAGGCGTTCACGGACGCACAGAAGCACGTGCTAAGGCACAGCCTCGGCAACCTCGTCGCGGTTTCGGTAGCGAAGAACGCCAGTCTCTCTCGGCGCTCATTCAATGACAAAAAGCGGGGAACCGACCAAATTCCCGGATACAGCCAAGGCTCATTCAGCGAACTGAAGATCGCCCAGGTTCAGGATTGGACCGCGTTGGAAATATTGAATCGCGGTATCGAGTTGTTGACCTTTATCGAAAACCAATGGGAAATAACCCTTGGTGATGAGAAGTTCAAGCGGAGCCTTCTGTCTCTGCAATTCTTGTAGCCGGGAAGCGAAACGGGAACATGGCTAATATTGACAGATTATCGCTGGCACCGTCAGGCCGCTGCACAGAGCTTAAGCCGTGGACAGGCAAGACTGTGGGGGAATTGGGCTTGGAGCATATGCGCAAGCGCTTGAGGCGACCGCCCGGCTCAATCAGTCCCCCGCAGTAATGTCGCGGCGTACGCGACACATACACCCAAACCTTTACGACCGCACGATAAGCGCGGGTGTCACCCCCAATTATCCACGACCTGATCCTCCCAGTCCTATGCATCCGATGACCGGTGTGCTTTTCGGTGTAGGTCTCGTATTGGTGATCGCCACTTCGGGACACACTATCGCTCATGCACGTTCTAATTTTCGACACGTTCCCGCACCGCCCAATGTTGCCGGCATCACACGCAGTCGCCCCAGTCTGCCATCCGGGATTTTAGTCGGGCCATGCAACGGCAAATCACTGGTTCACGGGCGCGGCTGGGTGGTGGATTCGTGACCAGCTCGCTTGATTTGACGGCCACACAAGCAAGCGATATTCTCCCGGCGTTCGGTCGCATTGAGCGTTTCTTTGCCCGGACCGGGAGCAATAACATGAACCGTGGGTTATGGCAATGCGTGCTGGCAGGGTTTTTACTGGCGGTGGTAACGGGGGCGTACGCCAATTTCGCTTGGGCCGCGACGTATGCGCCGGTGAAAGCACGTGATACACGAATGCTTAATATCGTGCGGCGCTACGATATTCCCGTGATCCCGGGTCAAAAAAATGTCGCTGCGATTCCCGCAATGTTGAGCTTCTGGGGGGCCACCAATCAACAGATCATTCTCAAATCCAGATTTACCTACAGCGTCAAGCCGGACCGCATACGTATCACCGTCGATAACTTGGGAATGAAGCGGCGGAATTATGAACTGACCTGGAATTCACCAGCCGTAAGCAAAATCGTCGTCACACAAAAATTGTTGGTGAAATTGCACTATGACGCCGTGCTGTATACATCGGCTTGTTTGCCTTATGCGCCAAAGGTTCTGGCGGCCTATTCTGCGAATCTGCGAAAGACGAAAACCATCAATCCGGATAATCCCGCTCTGGTCCCGATCTGCAAGAAAATCTTAGCGCGAACCAAATGGTCGCAAGAAGCTGTGCAACTGGCCTGCGATTGGATTAATAATCATGTGACGTTCCAGAGTGGCGATGCGGGTTCATCGGATCAGACACTGCTGACACGGCGTGGGAATTGCGAGGCCATGAGCAACCTTGCCTGCGCCATGCTGCGCAAAATTGGAATTCCCGCCGCGAAGGTGGAAGTGAAATTTATCGGATCGGATGGTGGCCACGCCTTTATTGAAGCTTATTTTCCCGATGCCGGATGGGTGTTTTATGATCCCACCAACTATCTGCGCGGGTTTGAAAGTCTTGATTGCCTGGCGGCCACGGGCTGGGCGTATCGCGTGGTAAACGCATCGGGCTTCCATTGGCATACCGGCTATTTTTGCCAGGAAAAAGATGTCACGCGCTATGACGACCGCATGCGGCTGGTGCGGTATCCCATGCGCCGGGGACCCAAAGCAACAGTGATCGGAGCGCACGTATGGGACGACCCGACCCCGGCCAACGTGAAAGTGCGTCGTGAATCGATCAATGCCATGATCATGGATTTATCAATCCCGCCGGGCGTTAGGAAATACGCGCCCGGGAAGCCAATGCCAAAAAAATCCGTTTCCGATATTCCTCCAGCAAACCACTGATGCCGCACCAAATATGTAAAAGCCCATGCTCCGGGCACGCCACAGCCATATTGACCACCACGGCTTTATGACCGAGCGTCTGCATGACCAAATTTAACAGTCGACCAGCCCTTCGCGAACTGAGCCCGGAGCGCACGTTTGAAAAATACCCCAGCCCGTCGGTAAGGGTGAAGCCTATAACTGCTGGGAACCCAAGCAGGAATCAACCCGGCAGGCTCGGCGGGGTGCAAGGGAACGGCGCGTGGTAACAGACCAGATTGGGAACTGAGTTATCCGAATCGGACGGGGATGATGAACTTACGGCAATTTTACGGTTGGGAAGTATTTACGACTTTCAGTTGTGATTCCGACTCGGGTGCGGGGGGTCATTGGGGCGTCTGGAGGGCGTCTGGAGTTCTTTGCCATGCCGGGCAAGTTATGTTCAAATAGAGCCTATGGCCGAATTGTCACCGCTATCCGCTGATTCTAATAGCCCCTCCCGTGTGCCTGCCGGCGCTGTTGACATCTCGCAGGGTGTCAGGCCAATGCGGAAATTTATCCTTGGAGTGGTGGTGATCTTTTTGCTGTCGCTGGTGGCCTATTGGCCCCTGCATACGGCAGGGTATATCTGGGATGACGGTGGGTGGCTGGTCCATAATCATTTTGTCCACCATTGGCGGGGACTTTGGAATATCTGGTTTAATCCACATGATTCCATTCAATATTACCCGATGGTTTTTACGGCTTTTAATATCCAATGGCATATTTGGGGTGCCAACCCATTGGGTTATCATCTGATGAATATCATAATG
>JAKATV010000100.1 GCA_021818565.1 Planctomycetota bacterium | reverse complement strand
ACGATGCCTTTTTCCTGAGCCACGATGGCGTCATAAATTTCATCGGCGCTTTTGGCGGCTTTTAATTTAGATCGGAACGCCTCAATAGTCATAAGCCGACTGATGCTGGCCAGGCATTGAATATGTGCACCGGTTTGTTCCGGGGGGCTGACCAACAGCACAATAAGATAAACATTTTGGCCGTCAAGTGATTGAAAATCCAGCGGATGCTCCGGCTTTCCGATGGCGATGGTAAGCTGATTGACGCCGCCGCATTTGCTATGGGGAATCGCCAAACCGTAACCCACACCCGTGGTGCGGATGGATTCACGTTCCAAAACGCTGGCCAGAACCAGATCGGGGTTTTTAACATCCTTGTTGAGGGCCAACAATTCAACCAGCTCTTTAATGGCCTCTTTTTTGTCGGTAGCGGCCAGTGGAGCTTTGATGTTTTCGCGCCGAAGTATATCTTTTAACTGCATGAAGCTTTCCGTATCCAAAAATCAGATCGCCAAACAATCAATCTGTAAGTGGTACTCTACGGCGATTAGGGGTGATGTTCAAGATGTCGCGTCTGATGAGCAAAGAGTACGGGGAGGTGAGCCGAACGAAAAGAGGGCGCATCATTGGCGGTATTCGGCCATTGCATTGCGGAGGGATACGCATGAAAAAAGGTGCGGAAGGAAAATTGCCCGCAGATGAAGGCGAGAAGGCTTTGAAATTATATTCGCTAATATGAATAAAAAATCTTATTCCATTGATGATTTTGGCGTTTTTTGGCCAAGCGACAGGGATAAAATAAAAAATGAAAAGAATTAACTTGCAATTCTAAAATGACATGCTATGATTCCTCATGCCTGTGGGCAGTAGCGCCCGAGTTCGAGGTTGGCCGAAGCCATTCCCGCACCGCCCATCGCGTTTCTCTCAATTCTCTCATTTCTGGTATACCCAGGGAGCACTCGTATGTCCTATGAAGACAAAGTTATCGCATGCGTCGATTGTGGCGCGGAATTCACGTTCACTGCGGATGAACAACAGCGGTTCGCCGAACGTGGATTTACAAATGAACCCAAACGCTGCAAAACCTGCCGCGATGCACGGAAAGCCCAACAGGGCGATTCGGGCGGTCGTGGTGGAAGTCGTAGTTTCTCTTCTCGATCCGGTGGCGGTGGCGGCGGCGGAGCCCGCGGCGGCTTCTCTTCCGGTCCCCGTCAAATGTTCCCAGCGACCTGCGCGTCCTGCGGACAGCCGACGGAAGTTCCTTTTAAACCATCTGGGAATCGTCCGGTATATTGCCGTGACTGTTTCCAAGCGCAGAAGAGCAGTCGGTAAACGACTACTCTTCCCGAGCGCTGCATTATTTGGGCGCTTGGTTGCCGTATGACTTAACTGTTGTATGGCCTTAATTTAACGGCGAAGTGTATTCGCCAACGATGAGCGCATGATCCTGCCATATAATGTGGCGGATTACGCTAAAGAACCACAGGCAAACGGGCCGGTTGAAAAACCGGCCCGTGTTCTTTATAGGGGTATGCGGGAGGGAGTCTGGAATTTGAGATTTGAGATTTGAAACTTGAAATTTGAAATGTGTGGTTTGTGGTTTGTGATTTGAACTATTTTTAAGCGAGGGTGCTGTGGTTTTGCTGGGACCCACACATCCGCGGCCAGCGGGCTGGCCGGCTTAGCAGTGAATTCTGGGACGACGATGACGCACATCGACATATCAACACATCCATCTTTTACGCTGTGCGATCTATCCACACACCGCGGACGGCTGGGTGTGGAACCTTTCCCGGCGGGGTCAATTTCGTTGTTTAATGGGTAGGATCGCGCCGATGATATCCGGAACTGTCGGCTGCGGCGGGGGAGCTTTCCGCGACGCGGCGGCACATTAAATGTGCCGGCTGACATCACGCATGAGTTCGCCCGGAAAAATTGCCACGCCCTTAATCGCCAGCACGCCGCGACTGTTGCTAAATTATCGGTTACCTATATAGTCCAGTTTGGCCAATGCGCCGGCGTTTTGGATTTGTGTTCATGGAGTTGCGGATATGCGGTCACGGGCGGCAAGGTTTATCAGTGTTGCGGCGATGCTCGGATTTTTGCCGGCGGCTACCGCTTCGGCAAAGGTTACTGTTTCCAATCTCTTTACCAATCATGCCATTTTGCAACGCGATGCGGTCATTCCGGTTTGGGGCTGGGCGAAACCGGGGGAAAGTGTTACGGTTCGCTTCGCCGGGCAGCAGCGCATGGCTACCGCCGGCGCGAACGGCAAGTGGATGGTACGCCTGGCACCGCTGCACGCGGACGCGCAGGGTCGCACGATGGTTATTTCCGGCGGCAATCGCGTGGAGATTCATGATGTACTGGTGGGGGATGTGTGGCTCTGTTCCGGGCAATCTAATATGCAGTTTCCTGTGGATGGTTCATGGGCCCGCGCGCTGCACGCCCGCAAAGAAGTTGCGGCCGCCCATTTTCCGCTAATTCATCTGCTGAAGATACCCCGAAATAATACGCCGCAACCGCAGGAGAATTTCAAAGCGGCATGGATGGTTTGTTCCCCGACGACGATTAAACGATTCAGTGCGGTGGGATATTTCTTCGGGCGTGATTTATTGAAAAAACTGCATATCCCGATTGGAATTATTGATTCTTCCTATGGCGGCACCATCATTCAATCCTGGACGCCCATGTCCGCGCTGCGGCGCACGCCGGCTTTACATGGCGAACTGCAATGGTTTCCATTGGCAGCCCGGAGATACCATCAGCAGTTGCGGCAATATCATCAGAAAATGGCGGCGTGGTCCGCGGCGGTGCGCCGTGCGCGTGCGGCCGGACAGGCGGCTCCGGCACAGCCAGGCATTAAGCCGCCGCAAAATCCCTTCACGTTAAGTCGGCCGTCACCGGATATGGCACCGGTATCCCTGTTTAATGCCATGATTCATCCACTGATACCCTACGCCATCCGCGGGATGGTGTGGGATCAGGGCGAAAATAACGCGTGGGTCAATGACCCGATTTATGGCACGCGTTTAGCCGCGATGATCAATGGATGGCGGCGCGACTGGAAGACGCCGAAGGCCCCGTTCTTAATTGTGCAGATTGCCCCGTACTTCCATTATCCCAAGCCGACGGTAGGCGTGCCGCTGGTCTGGCAGGGGGATGAAAATGCGGTGCGAACGCTGCCGGAGGTCGGCATGGTGGGCACGATGGACATTGGCAATCTCCACAACATCCATTTCCGGGATAAGCAGGATGTCGGCAAGCGATTGACATTGCTGGCTTTGAACATGGTGTATAGGCATGGGACGTTACGCACTATGGGTCCCATGTACAAATCCATGCATGTGGATGGGTCAAAAATTATTATTCGGTTTCAGGATGTCATCGGCGGGTTGGCAAGCCGCAATCATAAGCCGTTGGACTGGTTTGAAATTGCGGGAGCGAACCACAAGTTTGTACCGGCCAAGGCGGAAATTATCGGTGACATGGTGGCAGTTTCCGCCACCGCCGTTCCGCATCCTGTAGCCGTCCGTTTCGCGTGGAGTTGCAAGGCCGTGCCCAACCTGATGGATAAAGCCAAGATGCCGGTCCTGCCGTTCCGCACCGATCATTGGCCGCTGCGGTAGCTGTGAGATATGGTAGCCGTGGCGCACGAAATTGGATCAGTGCGGCAAGTTTGGCCCTATCGTGCTGCGAATAAGCCATCTGTCCACCGCGTATTATGCGGTGAATATTCTCGCTCTCGCGGTGATTCGCTGCCCATTCTACGCAGTATTCTCCGTTTCTGGTTGTTGCTTCGGATTGGCCAAGGTTGGCCTTGCGGCACATCCCGACTCAAATCGCAGTATCGTCGCAACATGGCGCAGGTGCTTTAGTCTGCCCGTTATTAGAAGCACTTTCGTACCGTCGGCAACTACTAACTGCAACGCGGTTGAGAAGAGATAGGGTGAGGCGACACCGCATCGCCGAAATCTTCGCCAAGAATCCATCCTTCACAGAAATATGCCAAATTCGCTCCGCAGTCCATCCGCATTTGCCACTGTCGCAACCGCGCAGGAGGCGGACGGATACGTGCCAAGGGACGGATTATGACGAACTTGAACGAATTGGCCGCTCGCGCGCCACCCACAACCTGCTCTTCATCTTTAGCGGCCCGGGTACTCAGTGCACGACTATCCGGTCGCCAGCAGGGCCGGATTGCAGAATGGCCTGCAGCTCCTGAACGATTTCCGGCGAATTAGGCAGCGCCATATCCAAGTAATCATTAGGGAAATCAATGCGTAGCATTGGGCCGCGAATTGGGTGTATATTAAGCGTGATTTGCTCCGCATGTGAGAGAGAAAATCCGCGAGTGCCCGCATTGATCCAATCAGGTGCCAATTGGAAACGTTCCGGGTGCCAAAAGCGCTGGAATGCGGCAAGACACAAGGCGATGAAACTGATGGCAAAAAAGAGCGCCGCCGCCATGGAGGTAAAGGCCAATAAAATGGCGGGGCTCCGATGAGCTATCGCACTAAGAACCATCGCGTCCGCAATTAAAAGTGCAAAAGCCAAGGTGCCCATGGTAAATACTTGCCCCAGAAACCTCGCCGCCGCGCCGAGGCAGAAGCCGCGAAAAAACGGCTCCGGCCATTGAAGAATTCCCGACTGATCTTTCACAATATCCTGTTGCGGATGCCATCCGCGTGAATGCGACGTGATCATGGCGTTCGGCGGTAATACGGCTTGCAAGCGCACGACATCGGCTTTTTCCGGCATGGCGATTGTACGTGACGCATGGCTGGAATAAAAAGTTACTTGCCTGCGGCCACCTTTTTGATCACCAAGTTCGACGGATTGAATGTCGGAAAGCAGCAGTCGCTGCGCGGGAGCGGCAAACAAAATTTGTCGTTCTTCCAGAATAACGGGATGCAAAATCAGCATATCCAGTCCATACTCGACAAGCGGTATAGCGATGCACAGCATGATGGCACCCAGCAAAAACGCAAAGAAGATGCCCGCGGTCATCTGCCAAGGGGATGTTACAAATGGGAAGTATATCATGATGACTAAAGGGATCAGCAGTGTAATCAGCAGGGAACCAATCGCAATGCGGAGCATCGGGCGGAGCATAAGCTTGATTTTCGCTTGTGAAGGTATTAGGCGCCATTGCGACAAATATCGCCGCTGGTTAAAGACGGTTCATAGCAAAGCACCTGCCCACAGCAATGCCTCTCCTGGACCGGGTGGGGGGAGCCTTGCCTGGCGGCTTCCGCC
>JAKATV010000408.1 GCA_021818565.1 Planctomycetota bacterium | reverse complement strand
ATCGGCTGGTTCAATATTGAAAGCGAAGAGGAATTCTGGAATTTGGATCGTTTGGCCGGTGCCAAAAAACTCGTCGTGCACGGGGCGTTGCGGGTTAACCCCGATGTCAGCAGTGTCGGCACGCACCAGAAAACGCTTACGGGAAAAAAAGAGACGAAATTTGGCGTGGATATCGACCGGGCCGAAGTCTTTTATATTCAAGCGGCGGCGGCCAAAAATGCCCGGTTAAGCGCCCTGCATTTGCATATTGGTTCACCGATTAAATCCACGCAGCCGTATGTGGATGCCATTACCAAGGCGTTGAATCTGATCGACCGTTTGGCGGCGCGCAATATTATGATTGATACCCTGGATATCGGCGGGGGTTTCGCGGCTTTTTATGAAGGCAATGAAGCTCCGTCGGCCGCTGATTATGCCGCGGCGATTATCCCGCTGCTGAAGGATCGCAAACTGCGGATTATTCTGGAGCCGGGGCGGTCCATTTCCTGCAATGCCGGCATTCTGGTAACGCGTGTGCAATACACTAAGCAGGGGGGGGCTAAGAAATTTATTATTGTAGATGCGGCCATGAATGATCTGATTCGTCCCACGCTGTATGAAAGCTATCACTTCATCTGGCCGGTGGATGTCAGCGGATCGTGCCCGCCGGAAAATCGGTATAGTACGCTGCGAACGGCCAATGATGAAAAAGTGGATGTGGTCGGCCCGGTATGTGAAAGCGGAGATTATCTGGCGAAGGACCGGTATTTACCGAGAGCCAAACGCGGAGATTTACTGGCCGTATTTTCAGCCGGTGCCTATGGGTTTGCCATGAGCAGCCAATACAATGCCCGTCCGCGGGCCGCGGAAGTGCTCGTGGATGGCAACGCCTGGCGGATTATCCGCCGACGTGAAACATACCAAGATTTAATTGCCCCGGAAATATAAGCTTGATGCTGCGCAAGAGTCAATATGTCGCTTCGGTTCCCATGCTCACGCGGCAATGGATTGTGGAAGGTTATATCTGGCAATGCGGCGGCCCGTGCGATCAACTGCCGGAAGACGTAAAATTTGTTGCCGTTCTTCCGGACCACAGCACACTTGTTTCCACAGCATCCCCAGCCGTTCCGCTATCAGCGGCCGGTGTATTTACACCATGGAAAGTAATAATCTACAGTGATGCGGCGGAACAAACGCCTCTGGCGGTGTTGGATACGCTGGGCCATTACGCCCAGATCGAATCATTCAGCGTTCCGCTCACAGATGATGAACCAGAAGACCCCGATACGATAGCGGCACCATCATTTTGCCGATTTCTCTGCGGAGAAACCACCGGCGAACTGCACATCTGCCCGGATTAAACCAAGGGTATGGCTTCAACGAATCCAGCCTGTATCACAACGCCGCCAAATCTCCCGGCGCTGGCGTATTGGCCGCCATGAGAAAAATGGCAAATATTGGGATGCTGGGCTAAAAAAAAGGCCGACGATTCAGGGGGAATCGTCGGCCTTCAATTGTTTGAGCGGATCTGCATTTGAAAGCAATCACGGCTACTGGCTTGTCAAACTTATTTGAGTTCGACAGTTGCGCCTTCCGCTTCAAGCTCTTTCTTGAGCTTCTCGGCTTCAGCCTTATCAACACCGGCCTTGACCACCTTGGGGGCGTCTGTTACCAAATCCTTGGCTTCTTTGAGGCCCAGGTTGGTAGCAGCGCGGACGATTTTGATAATCTGAATGGTTTTCTCACCGGGGGCTTTGAGCACCACATCAAAGGTGCTCTGCTCTTCCGCGGGAGCCGCCGCACCACCACCTCCTGCTGGGGCGGCCATCATTACGCCACCGCCGGCAGCGGCTTCGATGCCGTGCTTTTCCTTGAGATAATCGCTGAGCTGTTTAGCCTGCAGCAGCGAGAGGGCAACAATCTTATCGCCCAGTTCCATGATGTCAGCAGCAAATTCTGCCATAGTAAAACTCCACAACTTCGCTTGTCTCCACCAGCCAGGGCGACGCGCCCCGTTTTAACTGCTCCAGGCAGGCTGAATGAATGACAAAAAGACATAAAAAACAAATTAAATCGAGCTATTGCACCGGTTCGCTTACGCGGCGACCGGGGCTTCTTTTTCCTTCTTTTCAATAACCGCTTTTACCAGACCCGCCACATTGCGGCCCGGCCCAACAATCTGACCGGCCAGTTTGCGGCCCGGAGAAATGGCCAGTGTCGAAATCTGGGAAAGCAATTCTTTGCGCCCGGGCAGTTTGGCCAAGGCTTCAGTGGCTGGTTTATCCAGCAAGTGGCCCTCAACGACCGATCCTTTGATTTTTAGCTTGGCGATTTCCTTGCCTTGTTCGAGCAATTCCTTTACGGAATCAACCACGGATTCGCCGCCATAAACCAAGGCGTTGGTGCCCAAAAGAAGATCGCCACCGGCCTTTAGGCCGACCTTTTCCATGGCCCGACGTCCCTGGGCGTTGGCAATGACGGTCATCCGCACATTCTTTTTCTTCAGGCCGTTGCGCAGTTTGTTGGTGTCGTTGGCGCTGATGCCGGAATAGTCCACAATTACCACGCTGTCCGCACCGGTCAGGCGCTTCTCAAGTTCCGCGGCAATCAGGTTTTTAATACGCTTACTCATAATGTAAACCTCTTAAGTGTTGTTTAGAAAATCTCAGGCGGTCTCAATGACATCCAGATGACTGGTGTCAATTTGCACGCCCGGGCTCATGGTGCTGTGGATCGTTACCTTTTTCACGTATTGGCCTTTGGACGTGGGGGGCTTTAACCGGCGAATGGTATTGATAAACGCGTGAATATTGGCTGCCAGATCGCCCTCGGCAAAACTCAATTTGCCGACAACGGCGTGAATATTACCGCCTTTATCATTGCGGAATTCCACCTTGCCGGCGGCGTATTCCTTAACGGCACTGGTAACATCGGTTGCGACGGTGCCGGCTTTGGGACTGGGCATTTTGCCCTGGGGGCCAAGAACCTTACCCAACCGGGTAATTTTCGGCATCATTTCTGGTGTCGCCACGGCAACGTCAAAGTCCAGCCAGCCATCGTTGACCTTTTTAATCAGATCATCAGCCCCGGCTTCCACCGCTCCCGCGGCCTTAGCGGTTTCAATATCGTTGCCCTGAACGAATGCGATTACGCGGCGTGTCTTCCCGATGCCTTTGGGCAAGCTTACCGAACCACGGACGTTTTGGTCGGCCTGAGTGGCATCAATGCCCAAATGAAGGACAATATTTACGCTTTCGTCAAATTTTGCCGCCTTGAACTTTTTGAGCACAGGAATGGCCTGCTCAACAGTCACCGGGGCTTTTGGCAAATGTTCAACTGATTGACGATAGCGTTTTCCGCGCTGGTTTAGTGCTTTAATCGCCATAACGGCATAGACTCCTCAAGATAAGCAGCAGCGGCACAAAATGATCATGCCATTGCGCTTAGGCCATGAAAAATTCAGCTCGGGATTAATTTCTTTAACTGACAGAGAGGACAAGGTATGCCAATGGACTGGATTGGCTGTTTTCCGGCATGATAGCCAAGAAAACGGAAAAATCAGGAATTTTCGTAGCCTGATTGTTTTTTTTGTCCGCTCCGGAGTTTATTCCGAGCTTCCACTATTCCGGCCCGTGGTCCGGCCTCCCGTAGGGGAGCAAACAAGATACCTAGACCAGAAAAAAATGTCAAGTAGACCTATTACGCTTGCGTTAAGGCTTAAGGGTGTATAGAATACAGGACTATGAATAGCCGGGCTACCATTGTTGTTTGTGTTTGTTCTTCTTTCCCCCCCTTCATAGTAGATTCATACTTTTTGGTTGCAGTGGACTGAAAGAAACTGTTCTTCGGTTCCTTGAATGTCGGAGGTTAAACCATGCGTGTACGTGTAACGCAAGTGCGTGATTATTCAAAACGTGGCGATGCCTTGCCCATCCCGAACCTTATAGAGGTTCAGACCGCCGCCTATCGGCGCTTCCTGCAAGCGGACACAGAACCCGAAAAGCGAAAAAATGACGGCATAGAAGCCTTGTTGCGGGAAGTATTTCCCATTGAGTCGTATGACGGCTCCATGAAATTGGAATACATCAGCTATGAACTGGGCAAAGCGCGGTATTCGCGCGACGAATGTCGGGCGCTGCGTTTAACCTACGGCATGCCTCTGCGCATTAAGGTGCGCTTAAGCCGCAAGGACAAACCGGATATTGTCGAGGAATCGATTTATCTGGGTGATGTACCAATTATGACGGGCGGCGGGGAATTTATTATCAACGGAGCCGAGCGCGTGATTGTTTCGCAGCTTCACCGCTCACCGGGTGTGGATTTTCTGATCCAATCGCAGGAAGGTGACCGCCCCTTACATTCCTGCCGGGTAATTCCCGAACGCGGAAGTTGGATTGAAATCAACGTCACCAAAAAGGACGTTCTGGTGGTGCGTATTGACCAGTCGGGCAAGATTCCGGCTACCAGCTTTTTGCGGGCTATGGACGAGAAATATGGCACCGACGAAGCTTTAATCCGGGCCTTTTACGAAACCCGCACGGTTGCCGTCGGACAGTTGAAGGCGGATTATTACGCAGTGGGTTCCATCGTGGACACCGAAACCGGCGAAGAGCTTGTGAAGTCCGGTGCGCAGCTCGGCGATCGGGTGGCTAAAATCCAGGCCAGCAGCCTGAAAAAAATCGAAGTTATTGAGAAACTTGCGGATCCGCTGATCCTTAATACTCTGCAGGAAGATGATTCCCATAGCCATAAAGAGGCTTTGCGTAAAATTTACAGTCGTCTGCGGCCGGGCAATCCGCCCAACGATGACAAGGCCAAAACGTTGTTTGCGGAAAAATTCTTTGATGTGGCGCGTTATCGCCTGGGTCGGGTGGGGCGGTTCCGCATTAACCGCAAATTTGAGCAGAATGTTCCTGAAGATGTCATGACCTTGCGGCCGGAGGATATTCTCGGCAGCATTAAATACATTTTGGAACTGCGCGGCGGGCGCGGTTATGTTGATGATATTGACCATCTGGGCAATCGTCGCCTGCGTACCATTGATGAATTGGCGCAGGAAGAATTGCGCAAGGGCTTTCTGAAACTGCGCCGCACGGTGCAAGAGCGCTTAAGCATGAAGGCCCCGGAAGAAGTTGCCAAGATTGTCGAACTGGTGAACTCCAAGAGCATCAGCAGTTCCATTGAATACTTCTTTGGTCGCAGCGAATTATCGCAGGTGGTCGATCAGACCAATCCGCTTTCGCAGCTTACGCATGAACGTCGCC
>JAKATV010000230.1 GCA_021818565.1 Planctomycetota bacterium | reverse complement strand
TCCGGTGTTGTTAGTTCTTGATCGCATGGCGTCCCGGCGAGCCAAGATGACCACCGCCCAACGTCAAGCGATGGCGATGAAACGCCGGGCCGCACTCGAAGCCTTCTTTTTGGCGTATGCTAAGGCTCCGCCGACGCAGCAGCGGGCTATGATTCAGCAAACGCAAGAACTGCTCGCGATGACGCATACTAAAATTAAGCTCAGCCATGTCTCCAAGACGATTGCCAACGCTTTGATCCATGGCAACCCGCAAATGAACGCCTCCGTCCTGCAGTTCCTGGTAGCACTGCGGAATATCAAATAACTCGCTGCCATGGCCCATTCGTTCGTGATAACCAATAGTCGCGTATGTCTTTCCTATGCTTGTGTGTTTTTTGTGACGGGCATCCAAACGGAGGTGCTGAATTCCCGAGAAAGTCACGTCAGTGGCCGAGCGATGGTCTGCGAACGCAGATAATCATGGAAGGTCTCAGGACTGTTTACCCCGCCGCCCATGCCGCTTAAATTGGCACCACCATACGGCAGGCCATAGGCAAATACGTTGTGGGCATTGATCCAACTATTCCCGGCAATCATCCGTTCCGCCACGCGGTTGGCCCGTTTCAAATCCCGGCTCCATACGCTGTTGGCCAGGCCATAAGACAGGCTGTTTACCTGCTGGATTGCCGCATCCTCATCACGGAATTTAAGTGCATAAGCGCTGGGGCCGAAAATTTCCTCCCTGCAGCATACGTTGTCGCTGGAGCCGGCCAGCAGACTGGCGCTGACATAATATCCTCCTTCATGTCCGGCGATGTGTATACTTTGCGGTTCCAGCACGGCTACCGCTCCCTGCTTTTTGCCGTTTTCAACATACCGGTTTACCCGGTCCTGCTGGGCCTTACTTACCAGCGGCCCCATTTGCGTGTTACGGTCAAGCGCCGGGCCAATGCGCGTGGCTTTCAAAATCGCCGCCGCCTTGGTCAGCAGTTGGTCATGAATTTTCTCATGGATAATCCAGCGTGTGGCTGTGCAGCATACCTGCCCGGTATTGAGTGTAATAGCCGCGGCAAGTTGTGCCGCCGTGGCGTCCACATCCACGTCATCAAAAATCACCGCAGCTCCTTTGCCGCCGAGTTCCAGTTTGCAGGGCACCAAATTACGCCCACAGGTTTCTCCGATGATTTTGCCTACCGGTGGTGAACCGGTAAAGGACATGCGTTTAATCAGCGGATGGCCGGTGAGTATAGAACCCGCCTTGGAACCTGTGCCGTTGACCACATTAATAACACCCGCCGGGAAACCGACCTCCGCCGCCAGTTTGCATACAAACAATGTGCTTAACGGCGTAACTTCCGACGGCTTGACCACCACTGTGTTGCCGGCCGCCAACGCGGGCATGATGCCCCAGATCAGCAGGTCATAAGGAAAATTCCATGGGAAAATAAATCCGCATGCGCCATAGGGCACCCGATGGCTTCGCGCTTCAATGTGTTTGATGGCCAGGGGAATATCATACTGGGCATGAAGGGCTAAATCGGCAAAGTAACGAATCCCCTCAACCCCAAAGGGAATGTCGAATGCTTCGCTGTTGACAATCGCCTTGCCCACATCCAGAGATTCCAACTGTGCCAGGTCACCGGCATGTTTTTCAATGCTGTCCGCCAGGCGGTGCAGCAGCACGCCGCGTTGATTGGCGGGTGTGCCCGCCCATGCTGGAAATGCGTCGTGCGCGGCATTAACGGCGGCATCAACCTCCTTGGCTGATGCCATGGCCACCTGGCAAATCACCGTGCCATCCGATGGATTAATCACATTATCTACCGCCCCATCGCCGCTGAGCATCCACTTGCCCCCAATGTAATGTTGGAGGGGAGCTTTGATGAAATCCGATACATTGAAATTAAGTTTTTCCGCCATGATGTAATCTCCAAAGTAATATCCCGTTGCAATTCCGCATTTTACCCTTTTATCCTACACGTTTAGCCCAATTTTATGAAGTAACAAAACGATTATTTGCCTAATTCTTTTGTTGCCATCGCAGTTGGTTGACGCCCTGCAAAATGCCGAATCAGGATTAGAAAAGAAACTATGAAACACAGCCAAAACATGTTTTAATCTTCGCGTTTGTCGCTGTTATTGTTGCGCTGACTGGGCATCGGCAAGTCTAAGAATTCCACGCAATTCAGGACCTCCGCCAGGCAACAAGGAACCACCTGCATCCAGCATTTGCGCGGTATGGTAAAAGCGTTGTCGCAGGATAATCCCCGGCGAAGACTGATCTCATTCCATTCAAGTTGCCCAAGGGTTTGGCTTCCACCAATTCACGAGAACGATTATGATGCTCCCCGTTATGGAAAATTCAGATATTTCGTTGTCCGTGGTTCCAGAAGTACAAGTGAATCAGGCCGATTTGGCCGAAGCGTTGCAACACCTCGATGTGGGTGAATTGCGGCTTACCGGGCACGATCGCCTTTTATATGCCACGGATGCGTCGCTTTATCAAGTTATGCCACTGGGCGTGGTGATTCCTGCTTCCGTAGAGCATATTGCAACGCTTCTAAATTTTTGTCGGCGGCAAGATGTTCCGGTTTTGCCGCGCGGCGGTGGCACCAGCCTGGCTGGTCAATGTACCAACCGTGCGCTGGTATTGGATTTATCACCGCAATTCCGGGGCCTGACGGCGGTCGATACCGAAGAACAGACCTGCGTCGCGCAAGCCGGCATGAGCATTGATCAGATTAATCGTGAACTCGCGGCCACCGGACTATTTTTCGCTCCGGATCCGGCTACCACGGCGCAAGCGGCGTTGGGCGGTTGCATTGGCAACAATGCCGCCGGAGCGCGGTCCATCCGCTATGGCCGCACCAGTGAAAATCTTGCAGGCGTACAGGTGGTACTCTCGAACGGACACTCGTTGTCGCTAAGCGCTGGTGCCGGACGACATGATCCAGTGGCACTGAAACTGGCCCAGCAAGTAATGGCCGTCGTCACACAACATGCCGCCCTTATCAGGGAACGCTTTCCAAAACTTATCCGCCGCAACGCTGGATATTCTCTGGATTTGATTCTCCGCCAATTGGACACGGGCATAACAGCGGAAGATTTGGACCTGACCGGATTGCTTTGTGGCAGTGAAGGCACGCTGGCCGTTATCACCGCCGCGCGATTGAAATTGCATAAAATTCCCGCGGCGCGGGGTCTGGCACTTCTGGCATTTAACAGCCTGGAACAGGCACTAGACCAACTGCTGCCGATTTTGGATACCCAACCCAGCGCCATGGAATTGCTTGACGCCGTAGTATTGCAGGCTGCGCAGGGTAATTCCGAGTCGCGCCGCCAATTGGATGTTTTGCCGCTGATCAACGGTAAACTCCCCGCCGCCGTGCTGTATGTGGAATATCAGGGGGAAACATCCGCCGCCGAACTCGACGAACGTCTCGCCCACCCCGCGCTAGCCGCACCCGCAGCCCGCATTTTCCGACAACCCACCGAAATGAATCAGGCCTGGACACTGCGCAAAAGTGCCGAGGCGCTTTTGCACGCGCTATCCAGCAAACGCAAGCCCATCACCTTTGTCGAAGATAACGCCATCCCGGTGGCGCGACTGGCGGAATTTATCCGGCGTTTCAAAACCATTGTCGAATCCCATGGCACCAGCGCCGCCTTTTACGCCCACGCTTCGGTCGGGGTACTCCATGTCCGCCCGATGCTGGATTTACATGATCCCGCGGATCAGCGTGCCATGCAGGAAATTGCCCTGGAAACCGCCCGCCTGGCCCGCGATTGCGGCGGCGTGATGTCCGGTGAACATGGCGACGGTCGCGTGCGGGGACCGCTGCTTTTGGAATATTTTGGCCCGGTCCTCATGCAGGCATTTGCCGAAATAAAAGCGATTTTTGATCCCGCCGGAATTTTGAATCCCGGCATGATCGTCAACACCGGCAGTCTGGAGACCATCACCACCCATCTGCGGCAACAGGCCCAGCGGAAAACACACCTATTGGGCGTGCCGACCTATTTTGATTACTCCGATCAGGAATCGTTCTCCGGTGCCGTGGAAATGTGCAACGGTGCCGGTTTTTGCCGGAAGACCTCCGGCGGAACAATGTGTCCTTCCTATCGCGCAACGCTTGATGAACGGCATTCGCCGCGCGGACGCGCCAACGCGTTGCGTGGCAGTATTCTTGGAACTTCCGACCGTCCGAACTGGACCGATGCCGGCACGCTGAAAACGCTGGACCTCTGCCTGTCCTGCAAAGCCTGTAAAACCGAATGCCCCAGCAGTGTGGATATTGCCCGGCTGAAGGCGGAATACATGGCCCAGCGCTACCGCGAAATCGGCCCGGCATTGGCGGCACGCATGTTTGGCAATGTCCATACACTCAACCGACTCGGATCAATCATGCCCGGATTGGCCAATCGCGTACAAAATCTTCCGCCGGTGCGCGGCATCATGAATTCTCTCCTGGGCTTGGCACCACAACGATCGCTGCCCGCATATTCCAACTCTCTGCTAAAGCTTTTTCGTAACGACTTGCAGGTCGGCAACCCGCCGCATGGCCCCAAGGCGGCGCTATTTGCAGATTGCTTCACCACTTTTAACGAATCGCACATCGGGGTTGCAACCACGCGTGTGCTGCAGACATTGGGTTATCGTGTCGAACTTATCACCAACGGGTGCTGTGGCCGCGCCATGATTTCCAACGGGCTGCTGCACAGCGCTCAAAATACCATCCGCAAGACGCTAAAAATCCTTACGCCCGCAATTTTAGATCCTGATGTTGCCGCAATCATCGTCTGCGAACCGTCGTGTCTTAGTGCCATGATTGATGACTGGCAGCATCTTCACGATATCGGCCCCGGCGAACTGTTGACGCAATTGATGCAAAAGGCTATTTCTCCCACCGACTTTGTACAGCGTCGCTGGAAGGATCATCCCATGACACCGGTAGTGCGCCAGAAACCAACTGCCCCAGTGCTGTTTCATGGCCATTGCCACGCCAAGGCGTTGTGGGGTACACAGGATGATGCCGCATTGCTGCGCAATGTCTCGAACGGTAATGCGACAATTCTGACCACCGGCTGCTGCGGTATGGCCGGTGCTTTTGGTTATACCCAGGATCACTATGAATTATCCATGAAAATCTTTGGCCAGACGGAATTCGACCCGATTCGCCAAGCCTCCGCGAACACGGTGATCCTCGCCGCCGGCACCTCCTGCCGCCACCAGATACAGCACGCCGCCGGAAAAACAACCCTGCACCCCATTGAATGGCT
>JAKATV010000273.1 GCA_021818565.1 Planctomycetota bacterium | reverse complement strand
AGCCTATCGGCAGCAATTGGTTGAAGCCCAGAAGCTTACCGGCTCCAAAGACGGTGTGCTGACCGGGCGGGCGTTTGTTAAAGGCCGTCCCATTATTGTTGCGGCGATGGATTTTACATTTCTGGCTGGCTCGATGGGTGCCGTCGTAGGCGAAAAAATTACCCGTGCGGTGGAACGCGCCACCGCCGAACATCTGCCCGTGGTTATCATTTCCTGCTCGGGTGGGGCACGTATGCAGGAAAGTACCATCAGTCTTATGCAAATGGCCAAAACATCAGCGGCCCTGGCGCGGCACCATCGCCATGGCGGCTTATTTGTCAGTGTTCTGGCGGACCCAACCACCGGCGGAGTTACCGCGAGCTTTGCAATGTTGGGCGACCTGATTTTTTCGGAACCTAAAGCGATGATCGGCTTTGCCGGCCCGCGCACCATTGCCAATACCATTCGCATGGAATTGCCGGAAGGATTTCAAAGAGCCGAGTTTCTGCTGGCCAAGGGGTTCATTGACCGCATCGTTCCGCGCAGCGAATTGCGGTCGGCTATCGCCCGAAGCGTCGATTTTTTTGGTCGCTGAACAATTCGGCGTTTATTTAAGTTTCCAAGCGCAACCCGGGCGAGCGGTACAGTGATAAGCGGCATGGATAGCATTTAAGCCGCATGGTTTCATGGGGAAATGAAGGTTATAGTCCGTGGTTTTCGGATTTGCGGGGACTCTGCGGGTAAAAAATAATGCCGGAAAACATCGGATTATTCTTTTTTTCCTTGACAGGTTGCCGCCGGCTATTAAACTTCATGCATTGCGGCGGGAGATAGAACGAGTAAAGTCTTTGCTTTAGCGTGAAGTTGACGTGGTCTGATTTGGATTTGTTTACCCACAGGAGGCCCTCTTGAATACATTAACCAAAACGTTTGTGCTCTTGCAACTTGTGCTGGCACTGGTACTGTCCGTTCTGGTAATTTTATTTGCTGACAAGCAGCAGAATTATCGCAGCCAGGTGGCGACATCGCAGAAGGCTCAGATTGTGGCTCAGGCGATGACAAGTCAATTGCAGCAGGCTAATACCAATCTGCAAACACAGCTTACCGCGGCGCTTCAGGCGGGGGCGGAAAAGGCCGGCCGCTTGAACAATTCCATTCTTGATTTACAGTCCAAGCTCGCCGATGACCAGACCACCATCGCGCAGTTGCGGGTGGCCAAAAGCCAACTGCAGACCAGCATCACAGATTTGACCAGTACGGTCAGCTCATTGAACAAGCAGGTGGCCGAACAGAATTCCATTCTCAATACGATGCGTCCGAAACTTCTGACCTATGTGAATCAGAATGCCGAACTGGGTCGCCGTATTACGGAACTGACCAATGAACGTAATGTCGCCCGGCAAACCATTCAGGTTCTCCAGGAAAGCGTGGCTTCCCTGCATCGGCAGATGTCCAAGATGGAAGTGGCCGCCAAGACCTCCAGTCCGACATCCGGCGCGTTATCATCCGCGGTGGCCGGTGTTCCAACATCGGTACAGGTAAATGGCACGGTGATGAAAGTTGCCAGTTACAACGGTCATACATATGTCAGCGCCTCGCTGGGCACGCGTGATGGCGTAGGTAAAGGGACTCGTCTGACAATTTATGCCAATGGCCGTTATATCGGTGACGTGGTGGTGCAAAAGGCCGACGCCACGGAATCGGTGGGTGTCGTTTCGCTGCAAGCTCCCGGAACCACGATTGCCCCGCACGAAATGGTCATGAGCGGGCCGGGGATCTAAGCGTCGCGGATAAGGACCACGGTCAGTTGAGACCTTGGTTTTTGCCCGCAGGCTGTTATAAAGCCTGCGGTTACCACGGGCCGGTGGCTTCCTCCAGATAAGCCTGAAGCCATGCCCTTGAGAGTTGATTTTATGATTTGCCGGGAGTTGTCATGTCACGTGTAAACCCGCCCGCCCGAATAACGGTACGGCCTCAGCCTAATATATATTCCGCTCTGGCCATTATTGCTTTTCTCGCGACCTTAGGTTCTTTGATTTACATCGCCATTGAATATAAGACAATGATCGGCTTCTAAATTTTTTTGCCGCTCTGTAAAATGTCGGCAGGCTGGAAGGTCGCTAAGCCCGTTTAATTTTCGCCCAATACCCGTAATTCCGATAATGTGGTATCCTAATCAGACCGGTAGGGGGTGGAGATAGCCGTATTCGGCAACGCACAAGGATGCCGCGTTGGCCGTCAGCGGTGTGTTCAGGGTTCTGTCGCGGAGCGCTTTGGCGTGTTTTTTGATTCAATGTTGGGTTGGTTCTCCCTCGATATGGGCATAGACCTTGGTACGTGCAACACGTTGGTGTGTGTGCGCGGGCAGGGTATTGTCCTTAACGAGCCTTCGGTGGTTGCGGTAAAAAAAGGCACCAATATCGTCTTGCACAACGGCAACGCTGTCGGTCTGGTGGCCAAGGAGATGCTCGGAAAAACCCCCGGAAATATTACCGCCGTGCGCCCGCTGAAAGATGGCGTGATCAGTGATTTCGAAATCACGGAAGCCATGCTGACATACTTTATTCGCCGCGTTCATGGGCGGCGACGGTTTGTGCGCCCGCGCGTTGTTATCGCCATACCCTCCGGTATTACCGCGGTTGAAAAGCAGGCGGTATTCCATTCCGCGTTACAGGCTGAGGCGCGGCGCGTTTACCTGGTCAGTGAACCCATGGCTTCGGCCATTGGCGCGGGTTTGCCCATTCGTGAACCGACCGCCAGCATGATTGTGGACATTGGTGGCGGCACGACGGAAGTGGCAATTATCAGTCTTGGTGATATGGCGGTATCGGAATCTATCCGTACTGCGGGTGATAATTTTGATGAAGCCATTGTCAATCACATGAAAAAAACCTACAACCTCATGATTGGTGAACAGTTTTCTGAGCGCATCAAAATTGAGCTTGGCTCGGCCAGTGCGGTGGGGCCGGAAACCACGATGGAGGTTCGCGGACGTGATATGATCAGCGGCCTGCCCCGCAAATGTATTATCACCAGCGAAGAAATACGCGAAGCCTTGCTGGAGCCAATTGGCAAGATCATCGACGCCGTTACCCATACACTTGAACGGGCTGAACCCGAACTGGCGGCCGATCTTGTGGAGACGGGCATTACCATGGCGGGCGGCGGCAGCCTGCTAAGGGGGATTGACAAAGTAATTTCTCAGGCCACCGGCCTGCCGGTGCGCCTGGCTGAAGATCCGCTGACCTGCGTGGCACGCGGCACCAACGTGCTGCTGGAAAACCTCGAAGAGCTTAAGGAAGCCTTGGAATCAGACGTGGACGAAATGTGATCCGCTGCCTGGGCTGCTTCCTGCGGCACGATGTGGGGCTGGATGGTTTCGTAATCGGCCGCCCGACAGGGTATGCTTTCCGGAAGAAGGCATGATGAAAATAACTCCGCGAAAGTGGTTCTGGATACTTAATGTCGCTGCATTGGCTACCGTGATGATCGGCGCGCGGCACCCGCAAGTCGTCAATCGCCCGCGTGGTGCCGCGGCGGACGCTGTAAAAACTTTTGTTGCCCCCTTTTCTTCCGTGTTTACCGGCCTGCAAACCGGTGTGAATCGGTTCCTGCATCCTCACCAGAATTCCAGCAGCCGCGTTAAATCACTGCGGGTTCGGTACCAAAATGAAATTGCCATGCTGGTAACGCGCATCAGTGATTTGGAAAAGCTCCTGCGCGAAACCCGCTTGATCCATCAACGTTTCCCCGGGTTATCCGTCCAACGGCTGCGCGCCGCCTCTATTGATGGATTTTCCACTGGCAACGGTGATGAATGTACACTGGATCAGGGATGGCGTGACGACAAAGAAATTCGCCCGGGTGATGCGGTGTTGGCCAATCGGGCGGTCATCGGCCGGATCGCCCATGTCGGACCGGAGACGTGTACAGTCCGGCTGCTGACGGATCCCCGAATGAAGGAAATCGCGGCCATCAGCCGTCCCGTGCGTGCCGGCCTGGTTAGTATTGCTCCGCAGGCCCTGATTGAAGGAGCGGGGCCGGGCCGTTTACGGTGTGAATTGGATCAATCCATTCATGCCATGGCTCCGAAGCCCGGCGATCTGGTGCTGCTAAATGATACGGAATGGCCGCAGGCGGTCGCGGGTGCTGTCATTGGCGTTATTAAAACCGTACATCAATCTTCCCGTACCAGCCTGCGATGGAGCCTGAAAATTACGCCCCGCACGGATGTGCAGCAGATTCGACAAGTGGTTATCGTGCTTTCGTCCCGCAGATAGGCTGGAAAAATCATGCCCGATGTTCCCGGTTGCCGCCGCCTGCGCGGAATTTTTTGACATCCAGTGGTCTACCCTTGGCCAAAAATGCAAAAGTGTGCTAATTTAACGGTTTGCCGGTTTTGGCCGTGGTGCCGCCGGATGAGGTTTGACTGTACTTGGAGATTTAGAATGAATTTGTGTATTGAACATGTCCACGCCCGTGAAATTCTTGATTCCCGCGGTAACCCCACGGTTGAAGTGGATGTTATTTTAAATGACGGCACACTGGGTCGCGCGGCGGTGCCCAGCGGTGCGTCCACCGGAGAGAATGAAGCCGTGGAATTGCGCGATGGTGATGCGAAACGTTATGGCGGCAAAGGCACTTCCAAAGCGGTTGAAAATGTGAATACCAAAATTGCCGCCGAACTTATTGACCTTGATCCGCGCGATCAGGAACACATTGACCGTCTGATGATTGACCTTGATGGTACGCCCACCAAAGCGACACTGGGTGCCAACGCTATTCTTGGCGTATCCCTGGCTGTGGCTAAAGCCGGTGCCGCCGCCTGTGGGTTGCCCCTGTACCGTTACATCGGCGGCACGTTCGCCAACGTCCTGCCTGTGCCGATGATGAACATACTTAACGGCGGCAAGCACGCGGACAACAACGTCGATTTTCAGGAATTCATGATTCAGCCATGGGGAGCCAAAAATTTCGCGCATGCCCTGCGTATGGGTACGGAAATTTATCACACCCTGAAAAAGGTCTTGCACAAAAAAGGCCTCAGCACTGCTGTGGGTGATGAAGGGGGATTTGCCCCCAGCCTGAAATCCAATGATGAGGCGCTGGAAGTGATTGCCGAAGCGGTCAAAGCCTCCGGTTATAAGCTCGGTAAGGATGTTTTTATCGCCCTGGATCCAGCCGCCAGCGAATTGTGGGATCACAATAAGAAAAAATACAAGCTCTTCAAGAGTGATCCAAATAACTACATGTCCGCCGACGATATGATCGGCATCTGGTCCC
>JAKATV010000281.1 GCA_021818565.1 Planctomycetota bacterium | reverse complement strand
ATGATCGCCCGTCTGGCCTTGAGTTCCCGAAAATCTCTGCCCTCGCGTTGCCGCTTATCCGCGAAAAAATTGCAGTTGACATATCAGACCGCGCAAGCCTTACGCTGAGGCTGGACGTTCTGCCAGTGGATTTTTCGCACACGCAGTGAAGTGAAATGTTCGGACACAAAAATAAAACGAAATTTACGCTCGGGGCGGTGATGGAACTTGGTGAAGGGCGAATTTACTATCGGTTAAACGCTGGCATGAACTTTGAACTCCTGCCCAGACTTCATCAAGAGCTGCTGGAGATCGCACACCGCTACCAACCCAGCAAATTGATTTTTGAATTAGAGCAGCTTAGTTGCTTCAGCGGTGCGTGTTTGGCGACATTTGTCGGTTTGCGGAGGCATCTGCCACCGGAGGCCCGTTTTTATATGGTGCACGTTAATAAGGAATTCCGAGGAATCGTTCAAATCAGCCATTTGACGGACATGATGATTATTGTTGATGATATGGCAACGCCGGAGGCTCTAGAGCTTTTAGCCGGTGCCTCCTGCGTGATATAAAAGCGCCCCTCAAGGATATGATACCCTCCGCGCGAGCTTAATTTAACATATGAAATGGCCCTGATATCGACTGGCGTGGCAATTTTTCCGGGCGACCTCATCCGTGATGTTAGCCGGCACATTCAATGTGCCGCCGCGTCGCGGAAAGGGTGCCCGCCGCAGCCGAGAGTTCCGGATAGCATCGGCGCGATCCCACCCATTCAACAACGATAGTGACCCCGCCCGGAAAAATTGCCACGCCGAAATCGACAAGCGGCTTCGTTCGTAATAATTTTAAAGGTTTTCGTACCCCCAAAAGTGTGCCGCCCCGCATGTACCGCACTTGGGGCGGCCATCCCCATCAATCCGGATGCCCCGAATCGAAATGTAAGCGATGGATGGTTCCCTTTATTAAGGGTAATCAAAACACGCTAAGGGGCGTACAATGGCCCACACGACCATAATTTGCCGGCCGGATCACGCCGGACAGGGGAGCACTTACACCGCACTCACGCTGTCAGAGGCGCACAGTTGCCGCAGCCCGTTGAGGCCCACCGGTTCCTGGGCCAGCCATGGAATTACGGCCACGCGTTCGGTTCGTTTAGCAACCATGGCCAGCTTATCAAGTTCCGCATTGGCGCGGGCGACCAATAATGTGTCTCTGGGCCGGGCCGCCAGCAGACTGCTGTTAATGACCCATGCGAAAGGGGTAACGCCGGCGCGACGCAGATCTTCCTGCAATTCGCTGGCTTCAAGAATCGGAGTTGTTTCGGGCAATGTCACCAGCACCGTTCGGGTGTATTGGGGGTTCTGCAATTTCATCAGAGCCGTGTTGACCTGCATCTGTGCCTTTCCGGTTAAATTGCGCATCACATCTCTATGATATGATCCGGTGGCATCCAGCAGCAACAGAGAATGTCCGGTCGGAGCCGTATCGATAATCACGAATTTACCCTCCGCTTCATCAAGCCGTTGGGAAAATGCGTGGAACACCGCAACCTCTTCCGTGCATGGTGATCGCAAATCTTCCTCCAATAACGCTTTCCCCTGTGCGTCAAGGTCTTTGCCACGCAAAGCCATGACCATTTCGCGATATCGGGCGGTTTCCTTTTCCGGATCAATCCTGCTAAGAGTCAACTGCCTGCCTGAGTCGTTTACCGTCTGTTCAATATGCGCGGCCGGATCGGTAGTGGTCAGATGAACCGAATGGCCCCGATCCGCCAGTGTCACGGCAATCGCCGCTGCAATGGTGGTCTTCCCCACACCGCCTTTGCCCAACACCAATACCGCTCCATGGCCGGCTGCTTCGATTTGATCGACCAAGGTTGCCAGATTGTCGTATTCCGGCATTTCAAGTAACTGCCCAGATTCCGTGGGCGCAGTGTCGCCTGATCCCACAATGGCGCGCAGCGCGGCCACGCCGACGAGATTGAAAGTACGCAGCGGAACCTTGGCCTGTGGCAACTTGCCGAGATTTTGCGGCATCTTGGACAGCGCCTCGCGGCACCGCCGATCCATCGCCACCGCGAGAGGATCATGCGTGTGCGTGGCGTGAAATACACCGTTGATGACCAAACGCTGGTTCGTCATGCCCAGTGAGGCCAGATCGCCACTGGTGCGGTCCGCTTCAGCCAGAGCCAGACGATCTGGCCGGCTTACCAGTATCAGTGTCGTATGGGCGGAGTCATGCAACGCGGCAACCGCCTCGGCGTATTGTCGGCGCTGCGATTGCAATGCCGAAACCGGGCCCATGCAGGAAGCTCCATGTTTATTGCCATCAAAGAAATCTGTCCAGGCCGAAGGTAAACTCAAAAGTCGCAAGGTATGACCGGTGGGGGCGGTATCGAATAGGATGTGATCGAAATTCGTGGCGGTGGCGGGATCGGTCAACAGCCCCGTGAATTGATCAAAAGCCGCAATTTCCGTGGTACATGAGCCGGAAAGCTCTTCGATCATGCTTTTGATGGCCTCTTCCGGAAGCACACCGCGCATGGGCGCAATGGCACGCTGACGGTAAGCTTCCGCGGCGGCCTGCGGACGGATATTGATCGCCGAAAGACCGGCTACAGCGGCAATTGCTGTCGGCACGGTCTCACTAATTTCGGTCTGAAAGACATGCTGCACATTGGAGGCCGGATCGGTACTGATCAGCAGCACCCGCTTGCCGCAATCCGCTAAAGCTACCGCGGTAGCGCATGCCAGGGACGTTTTTCCAACGCCGCCTTTCCCGGTAAAAAACATGTAACGCGTGGGTTTTGGAATCCATGGAATTGACATAAAACACCTCATCCATTCAACCGTATATTCCATCCGTCATCGTATCTGCAGCAGCCTACGTCAGTTGCCACAACACGATGTTTTCTTCTTGGCCGTAGTTCCAATGTTGACCGGCGGCGTGCTGGCGCAGCAACTGGAGGGTACTTCCGATTGCTGGCTGCCGAGATGGCCTTGCGCCAGTTTATCCAGATGTTCCGCCGCCCGGTTCTTTACCTGCTGGGCAATGCTCACCACCGTGGCTATATCATCTGCCGATACGCCGAGCTTACGCAATGCCGCATGATGAAATTCAAAACACGATTCACAATTGGCCCCGACCGCCGCTGCCAATGCCGCAAGCTCCCGCATCGGTGCCGTCAGGCTGTCGCGCTCCGCGGGTTCAGATCCTGCCGTCAAGCCCGCCATGGCTGCCAATTCAACCCGGGATGGATAATGCGATTGGCTAACCAACGTACCATTGGCCAGAATTGCGGGCAGTACCGCTGTTCCGGCTTTCGAAAGCAGTTCGCGTATCACCGACTGGTTTGCGAACTGCGTTGGCTGGTGTGCAAGATTATATCGCCGAACGTCAACACCCTGACTTTTCAGCCAGTCCAGATCGGCCGAAAAATGCACCAACTTGGGGTCCACATCCGGACCGCAAACGCCGGTGGAACAGCACATCGCCGGATCAAATACCTCAAATACCGTTGTCATAAAAGACTCCTTTGAATACTCGCGGTGATGCCCAAGTTGCTCCTATGGGCAAATCCTGTGCACCACATTTCTTAGTATATATGCATTAACGCATATAGTCAAGCGGTACATGCTCCCTTCCTTGGCAATCAGGCCGGTTGCTACTACAATCCCAGTACATTGTCGGAGGTTCATATGTCGCAGGAAGTCTCCTCTTCATCTTCCATGGCTGGTAACACCAACCCGTTGTATGACGCTGCAGAGTCCACCGCCGGCATGACGGTAACGCGCGGACTGTTGCTGGTCCTGGTATGGATTATTCTGGGCGCTGCGATTATTTCTGCGCTCATTGTGTTTGCGGCAGCACGGCACAACGGCGTTCCCGGCCCCATGGCACTGGTAGTGCCCCTGGGCATAATCGGGGGAGCCTTGTTGACAGTTCTGATTTACCTGGCGCTGGCGGTTATTATCCGAGGGCAGCTTTTGCTGCTCAAGCACTCCCGATTTCTGGCCCGCAGTGCCCAGGAGCAGGTGCAGATTTCCGCCAATATGGAGCGGCACCTGCTGCATTTACATTCGGCGGTTGATCAGATCGTGTCACCGGCGGCCGGCACAGCGTTGGCAACACCGCCCGCATCGATCCAAGCCGCGTCGGCAAGCACGCAACCGCCGGGAACTGATGGCCTATCGGCCTCATCGACCGTGTCGCCCGATGCCTCCGGGCAAATTCTGGAACTTTTAACACAACTGCGTGATGCCGCCTTGCTTACTGAAGCCCAGCGTCAGCAATGGGCGACCGGACTTCTGGAAAAGCGAAAGGCGGCGCTGACCGCGGAAGTTCAAGCCGCCATCCAGAGTGAACAATGGAACATGGCGCAAGACCTGATCAAAAAAATCCGGGAAAATCTTCCGGGTGATCCACTCGCCGAGACTCTCACCGATGACCTGGTCCATAAGCAACGTGAAAAAGTTCAGCAGGATTTGCGGGCGGCTCGCGAAAACCTGCGGCACTACATGGCGATTAACGCCTGGGATCAGGTGCAGCAGATTACCGATGCGCTCGAAGCCCGCTATCCCGATGAGCCTGGCATTCAGGATCTGCTCAATCAGATTCGGCAGGAATATCACGCCTGGCATCGGGACGGTCTGGCGATGTTGCTTAGCGACTATAAAGATTCGGTCGATCATCGCCAATGGGTTCGCGCCGGCAGTTTGGCACAACAGATATTAGAGCGCTACCCTGAGGAAAAACTCGCCGAAAAAATCCGCGCCGATTTAGCCACATTGCGGCAAAATGCCGAAATTCAAACCCGCCATGAACTGGAAACGCAATACGCCGATCTTATCAAACGTCAGCGGCACCAGGAAGCATTGGCCATCGCCCAGCGCGTCCTGGATGTCTATCCCGAATCTGCCACGGCCCGGGAAATGCAAAAGCACCTGCCCAAGCTCTTGGAAATTATAAAACAGGAAAAAGCCCGCAAGCCGACCATTACTCGGACAGGCTCCTAGTGCTCTGTCACGTCATAATTTTAGGGTCCAGCGACTTGGAACAAGCGATGAATAGAGGGTTTTGGCATGCTGGGAACCCCAACTTTTTGTTGTGACAGAGCACTAGAACCTGGACGCAGTGCCTCGGCACCGCGCCCCATGAATCCCCGTGCACCGGGAGCCTCATTGATCATCGTCCATCGAGCCTGGCACCGCCTGCCGGATACCATCAACTTTTTCACCGCCGGGGCGGAACTCGGCATCGCGGTTACCGCCTCACCAAGCACGATCCC
>JAKATV010000477.1 GCA_021818565.1 Planctomycetota bacterium | reverse complement strand
GCCTTCGTATGCCGCCGTGTAGACAAACATATTCTGTCCCAGTACATCTCCCGCCGCCCAAACGCCGGGCAACGTGGTTTGCAGCGTTGGACTGACTTGAATATAGCCGCGGTCATCAAGCAACACGCCGGCATTTTCCAAGCCCATATTACGGGTGTTGGGTCTACGGCCGGTGGCCACAAGAATTTGCGAGGCGGTAAGTTCCCGACTTTCACCATTGATTTTGGCCATTACAACAACGCCCTGCTTCCCACGATGAACCCGTTCAACGGCAACAGCGGTGAGAATCTCCAAGCCTTCCTCGATGAGATAGCCCGTCAACGCGTTGGTGATATCCTCAGATTCCGCAGGCAATATACGATTCGATCTTTGCAGCACCGTTACATGGCTGCCCAGCCGCGCGAACATCTGTGCGCATTCCAGCGCGATATATCGTCCGCCCAGAACGATCAGCGACTCCGGCAGAGTTTCCAATTCAAACGCCGATTCATTCGTTAAATAACCCGCTTCAGACAACCCCGGAATATTCGGTATCCCGGCGGTAGCGCCGGTCGCTATAAGAATATGGTCGGCTGACAGCCGCATCTCACCCACCTGCACGCTACGAGCATCAAGCAGCTTGGCGTGCCCTTTGACCAACCGCACCTGCGGCAAATCCTGGATCACGTTGACATATTTGGCCTGCCTCAGATCAGCAACCAGTTGACGCTTTTCTTCAATAACGGCGGAAAAATCCGTCAGTATCCCACTGGTCTTAATGCCGGCAAAGCGATTGTGCGTTGCGCGATGCAGTGACTCAGCAGCGCGGATCAGGGTTTTGGAAGGAACGCAGCCGACATTTACACAAGTACCCCCCGTCGGCAAGCCATCGTTGATGATGGTGACTTTTTTAGCCCCGAGTTCCACCGCACGCGTGGCGGCTGAAAATGCGGCGGATCCGCCGCCAATAATAATCAAACTTTCAACTGAATCTTCACACCCACCGTTACCACAACAAGAAATCATATACACTCATTTCTCCGCACAATCCGCGGTATTCAACTTAGCAATTCAAACCCACCGGAACCGTGCAGGCGTAGTGATGCACGCGCCTGCACGGTTGCCCGGTGAAGTGAGGCTAGCGGTTCCACCGCTAAAGCCGGTCAGTGGCAACAGCCAGGCTGACACCCGGGCTTGTTGCAGCGCGGGGCCTTCGGATTGCACTGAGGTTCCTTGCACTTGGCAGTCATTACCTTCAGTGCACTGGTGATTGAATGCCCCGGAACCCTCGGACCGGCGTTGGCCAGACCCGGCAATCCAATACCCGCCGCCAGCAACGCTACGGCCAGCGATAACAGTGTGCCCTTCATAGGACACCTCCTTATTAAGCCCGGCTTGTACCCAAACCATCCTCATTCCAGATAAGCCGGGAAAGCCCGGAATTTGGATCACTGGGTAATTGTACACCTTGCACTTAGGTGTAAGGTCAAGTGAATTGTTTTGGTGCGGGAATCCGCCGGCGGTGAGACGACTTACAAACCTCCTCCCTCCAACCTCCAGCAATATCCTCGCTTGGACGACGGACGAGTTCTCAAAACCCGCCGCACCGCAGCCCGCATAAGCGGACATTTTAACTTTGGTTAAGTAACCGGAAATTTTAACCTTGGCTTGACAATGCAATCACCGAACTCGATAAGCCGATATGTCCTTTGCATGGACGTTTACCGCGGTCGGGTTTCGCAGAACGGAATTATTCCACACCGCAGCACGGCGGCGAACTTACATTTCATCTTACATTTTAATGCGTCCGGAGAGAGCATCAGCCAGGATAGCCTTGTTGGCGTGTTCAATCTGCGCTCCGGCCGGCAGGCCGCGAGCCAGCCGCGTAATAATCACGCCGGAATTTTCCAGACGACTTTGTAAATAAAGCGCCGTACCGTCCCCATCCATGGTCGGATTTGTGGCGATAATAACTTCCCGAATCAGCGGATTTCCCGTCGCATCACGTTGCTCTATGCGGGCGACCAAAGCGTCAATGGTGAGATTTTCCGGAGTAATACCATCTAAAGGGGCCAGGTGCCCCAGCAAAACGTGGTACACCCCCCTATAGGTGCCGGTGGCTTCAATTTGAAACAAATCCTTAGGTTGTTCGACAACACAAATCACGGATGTGTCGCGGCTGGGATTGCGACAAATTTCACACGGGTCAGATTCCGTTAAGTGATAACAGGTACTGCAATGACGGACCTGTTGCTTAACAGCGCGAATAGCATCCGCTAACGCCAATGCATCTTCAGAACTGGCTTTGAGGATGTGAAAAACCATCCGCTCCGCGGAGCGACTGCCGACACCGGGCAATTGCCCAAGCATGTCCATGAGTCGCCGGACGCTGGCGCTGTAAGCAATGGAATGGTCTGTCATGACGGCATTCCCATCATTTTTTGAATTCCGGATAAATCCATATCGCCGGCCACACCCTGCATTTCCTGCTGCACGCTATTGCGAACATTCACCAGCGCGTCATTGACGGCACAGCGGGTTAAATCCGCCAGCACCGGTGCCTCCAGGCGCACGGCATCAGGCGAAAAGTACAATTCTATAATTTCCATGCGGCCGTTGGCGGTGACAGTAATCATTCCGCCCGCAGCCGAACTTTCAGCTTTAATATCGCCGAGTTTCTGCTGCACTTCCGCCATTTTAGTTTGCATTTCCCGGGCTTTAGCCATTAAAGGCCCAAGCTGGCCCAGAGATTTTAGCGAATCAAACATGGTTCCTCATTTCTAGATATTCTTCATGACTTTGCGATTCAATGATCCGAAGGTTCCGAACTGACTTCCAGCGGTTCCACATTCACAAGTTTTGCCCCCATTTTTTCCATCAACAGCTTAACGGCGGGCATGTCCTGGGCACGTTTCATTAACTCCGGGGAAACGCGCGGGCTGGACACAGGGGCCGGACGAACCGGCGCGATTGCCTGGGGCGCAGCCGTGGCGACCGGGCGCGCTGCAGCGATAATTTCCAGGCGACACGCTTTTCCCATTTGCGCCGCAAAAGCCGTCTCAATCATCCGCATGTAGCGATCACTACTCACCATGGTATGCGTGTGACCGGGCACTTCCAATTTTATTGCACCCGTGCCGACATCCGAAGAAATAATGCGCGCTTGGCCATTAAGCAAATTAACCAGGGAGGCCCCCTGATTTTCCAGCAGATACGCTTCCACGGATTCCCACATTGAGTTGCTGTCTTCAACACTGGGCGTAACGGCGGCGGTCAGCGCAGGCGAGTCCGGCGGCGGTTGCGAAGAGGGCGGACTGGTGAGTTGGCGGCTTTGCGGTCGGGTGGAAATTGTCACATGCGGGGAGTCGGGCTGGACTGCAATACTTGGTGAATCATTTTTTTTTTGCGCGTCCGGAGGCGGCAGTTGTCCTGATTCCAATATCTGCCGGATACTGCTGAACTGCCCCGCCATAGCCAGTCGAACCATTAGGGCGTCAAATAAAGGCCGCTGCATGGTTGAGCCACGCAAAGAGCGAAGTGTCTGATCGCATAATGCAATATGATGCACCAGCAGCGAAGCATCAAATGCGGGGGCGAGCTTTACCAGTGCGCCCCGCCATTCACCTGGAATATCCAAAATTTCCGTTTCCGCCCCGCACACGCGCAGAATCATCAAATGACGCAACAGATCTGTTAATTCGCTAAGCACCTGCTCCGCGGACATGCCTTCCAGAAGCATCCGATCAGAAAGCTTCAGCACCGCCGCCGCGTCCCCCGCCGCCATTGCCGCCGCCAAGTCCGTCATGTTGGCCAGAGATGGCTTACCCAGCAGATCATCCAGCAGCTTTTCCGTGATCCGTCCCGCGCCCACGGACAACACCCGATCCAGCAGTGAAAGCGCATCCCGCATGGACCCGGCGGCCAGAATCGCGATACGATGCAGCGCTGCTTTTTCCGCCTCGGCATTTTCCTGCCGACAGATTTCCATCAAATGGTCGGTGATGCGGGCGGCGGGAATGTTTTTAAAGTCATAGCGCTGACAGCGACTTAAAATAGTGGCCGGAACTTTATGCACATCGGTGGTGGCAAAAATGAATTTTACGTGCGGAGGCGGTTCTTCCAGGGTTTTCAGCAAGGCGTTGAACGCCGCCATCGACAGCATGTGAACTTCGTCAATAATATATATCTTAAAGTTACTGTGGCTGGGCGTAATACCGGCACTTTGCCTTAAATCACGAATCTGATCAACACCGTTGTTGCTGGCTCCATCGATTTCAATAACATCAATATCTTCGCCGGCGGCAATGGCTTTGCAGGTCGGGCATTGGCCGCACGGCTGGCCACCGCCGGAATTCGGGCAGTTAATCGCCTTTGCCAGAATGCGGGCAGATGACGTTTTCCCAACTCCGCGGGTGCCGGTGAAGAGGAAAGCATGGGCCAAACGCCCGGTGGACACGGCGTTTTTCAACGTCGTGGCGATTGCTTCCTGACCAATGAGTTGGTCGAAGTTCTGCGAGCGGTACCGCCGAGCCAAAACTGTGTAACCTGCTGCCATGTACACACTATAGCAGGCGCTTTATTTTCCGGCCAGCGGCCGCCTTCACGCCAACACCACTTTCAGCGCCACCGCATAGTCCGTTGTGGGGCGGTACTTCGGCAATTCCACGCGTAAGGCCGTCGCGGATTGTTTCCATTGTAGTTTTTCCTCGGTGCCCAGCAATTGCACATGAGCAATTTTTCCAGGTTTAGCGGCGGAGGCCGCGCCCAAAGCGTGGATTAAAAAGGCATCGTGCGGCCAGCCCAGTACCAGCGCATAGACCACGGTATTGGCTTTATTACGGGTAAAGCGAATATCTTTAACGCCCATGCTGCGGATGCTGTTTCCCTGGAAGGAACCGGCTTTGATCATGTTGGGACCCTCGCCATACACTTTCCATGGACGCGTGGAATAAATAGCCTCGCCATTTACCGCAAACCATTCGCCGAGCTTTTCGAGAATCAGTTTTTCTTTGCGATCAATGGTGCCGTCAGGCTTGCCGGGAATATTGAGAATAAATGTACCATTCTTGCTGACGGTATCAATCATCCAGTGGATGGCCTCGCGCGGGTGCATGTAGCCGCCATATTCGCCGGGCTGATCGAATAATGCTCGCAGATAATGCCATTGTCCGATGCATGTTTCGGATTGCCATGGGTAGGGCATAATCCCGCCGCTAAGCCCGCGTTCAATATCGGCTACCACGCTTTTAAGCAATTTTGGCGGGACATTTTTAATGTTGATCACCCCTTCCATTTTGCCGCCGTGGGTTTTCAGGTTGTGG
>JAKATV010000417.1 GCA_021818565.1 Planctomycetota bacterium | reverse complement strand
CCACCGATTTTTACTCCCATCGCCGAGATCATGGAACCACCGGTCGCATGGTGGCCATTATCCAGCCGGCAAGCGCGTAACAGGCCGCGACAAACTCTTCGGAAAATTTATTTTGGCCCCATAGCTCAATGCGGCAGCGTTGAGTTCAACGCGGAAGGTCGTTTGATGACACGACGCTCCATGTCCCGTCGCCAACCGCCTGATAATCCCATTTATTTTGCATGGTCCCTTCCGCATTCCAACGCGGGGAAACAATCAGCTCAATGCGGCAGCGTTGAGTTGAAAAAAAAGGCCCGGGGTGATCCTCAACCCCGAGCCAGGCCTGCGTTGCTTAGTCAAGCGAGCTTTTACCGCCGATCGCGGTGTCCCCAGCCATCGTGATCAAAACCCCCCACATGAAATCCGATATACGGACGGAAGAACGGGTGAAAGTAAGGATGGTAAAAGGGGTGATAGAATGCCCAGGGCCGGAAACATCCGGTAGAAAAATAAAGCGACGGCCCGTAGTTGTACTGTGGAGCGCAATACGCGGGCGGATAATAGCTTGGAGCGGGGTAATAGACCGGCGGTGGGCTGTAAACCACCGGTGGCGGAACATAATACGGGGGTGTGTACAGCACTGGTGGTGCGGGGCTAAGCACCGGAGGTTGTGCGCCGGCTAAATTAGGAGCTTGAGCGCCTGCCATATTAGGTGCCTGCACATTGGCCATATTCGGTGCCTGAGCATAGGCCACTGGCGGAGCGATATAGACCGGCGGCGGCGAATAGACTACCGGCGGCGGTACATAAACGGCGGGTGGCGGGCAATATACGGGAGGGGGAACGAAAATTGGCCGCGGACAAAATACCGGCAAGCTAATTCCAATGCCAAAACCAATACCGACGCGTGCTTGCGCGGGTCGCGCGGCTGCCAATGATAACGCGGCAACGGCGGCGATTGTCAGAACTTTGGCAGTTTTAAGAACTCGTGGGGAATTGTTATGGAGCAAATCGGTAAACATAATTTTGCACTCCTTATCCTTGCCCTTGGGGCGATGCTCAGAACATATAACGCTTAGCGAGACATTTAGTTGTGCTCACTGCGCTTATTTCCGTCTAAGAGATAGTTTACGCCTTGAAAATAATAAGTCAACAAAAAAAGCTGATTTTTTTACGTTTTCGATTTTCACGTGCGTATGTTTTATCATCAAGAGGTTTTTATTCGTTTTTACGATATTTGCGGTCTCATAACCGTGAATTTGGCATTTTTTGTTTGGATTTCTGATTTTTTATGGAGTAAAATGCTTTCGGTAGGCCAGAGAGAAATCACGCGAAGGACGGGGTTTCAATTACTGTTCTGATCCTTCTGGAAGCGCGTGAAAAAGTTAACATTGTGGGGCGTCCTTAAGGCTTATTAAAGCCTGGTTGTACCGGGTAAGCTGTGTACCGATCCACGGTACCGCTTACTGCGAAATGGAATTTGCGTTGCCGAGGTTGCCTGGCCAGTGTGTTGTAGGGGCTGGCTGAAATCTTCGGCGTAATTTTGGAGATTGTCGCGTTTCGTCAGGATGGCGTACGCACCTGAGAGTTTGGCCCAAGACGGGGTTGGACCAAGGATAACTTTAAGGGTTATCCGGCAAGGATGCAGTAGAGTCCCTATTGTGGAGATATTGCATGCGTCATTCAAGAACTTTAACACGAAGCGAAAATTGGGAACTGGCAGTTCTGCTAACCATCATGGTAGTAGTGCTGTTGACAGCGACCTTGGTATGGCGGCTAAGCCGCGTGCCGCACCTTTGGGCGGTAATGCCCCCGCGGGTGGCCATGGCCATTAGTAATGAGCCCCGTACCGCCCTTCCTGTCAATTATCCGGCGTTGCACCCATCAGCGCCAGCGGCTCCCGTTGTTACGCGATCAGCTATGGCGCGGCAGGCGCGGCCTGAGATTCAACGCAAACCGATGATTCGCCGGCGCGCAATGGTCCGGCCGGTAATCCGGCATGTGGATGGCTACTGGTTCCATGGTCGGCGATATGTGTATTGGAAAACCCTGATTTTGCGTGTCACCAGCTATGCGCCGGACCGCAAATGCTGCTGGCCTTATGCCGGCACAACCACGGCTTCTGGAGCAAGTGTGTGGACCAATCATGGTCATCTGGTAGCGGCGGATACCAACTTAATTCCTTTTCATTGCATGGTGCGTGTCCCGGGATATGACTATGACCGACCGGTTCCGGTACTGGACCGGGGCGGAGCGATTCACGGCTATCGCCTGGACGTGCTGGCTCCGACCTTCTGGAGCGCGCAACACTGGGGCGTGAAGCTCTTGCGTGTGAAAATTTATCGCCCGGTTGCCAATTGGTGATTTTCCCGGCATAGTGGCGATGTGATCAAACGGCTGATTATCAATGCGGATGATTTCGGATTTTCCCAATCGGTAACGGATGGGATTGTTCATGCCCATCAATCCGGTATTCTCACAAGTACCACGCTGATGGCAACCATGCCGGATTGCCATCGGGCCATCGAACTGGCGCAAAGTAACCCGAATCTGGGCGTTGGGATTCATCTGTGCCTGACGCAGGGAACACCACGCTCTGAAAAACTCCGCAGTATTATCAGCGGTAACAACGAATTCCCGCGAAAGGTCCCGCAACTTTTACAACGCATCAGTTTTAATCGCAATGCCTTGGACGAAGCCCGCACGGAATGGGCCGCCCAAATTGAATATGTGTTGAACCGCGGTATGCGCCCCACGCACTTGGATTCCCATAAACATATCCATCATTGGCCGGCGCTGGGGTACATCGCCGCCGAACTGGCGAAGGAATATCACATTCCCAGTATTCGCTGCGCCGATGAAATCACCATCCGCTCCACGCTGAAGCTTTCGGCGGGATACCGGGCGTTACGTTTCCTCGCCAGGAAATTAAAAGCCCAGTGTGCCCCTTTGCGCACCACCGACTGGTTTTTCGGTTTGGCGGCCACGGGCAAATTCTCCGCGGAGGTTTGGTTGCGTCTGCTGGAGCAACTCCCCGATGGCACAGGAGAAGTAATGGTGCATCCCGGTTATGCCGCTGACCTGCCCAGCGGGAGCACACGCTTAACCGAGCAGCGCCGCATGGAATTGGACGCGTTATGCGATACGAACGTGCTTGCCGCGGTGCACACTCCGGCGGCTGATAATAAAGTTCAGCGGATCCATTTCGGGCAACTCTGAAACAAGGAATGGGCAATAGAATGGGTAAATCTCGTCTGGAAGCGTTCAGCGACGGCGTATTGGCGATTATCATCACCATTATGGTCCTGGGTCTCAAAGTGCCCCTTCACGCCAATCTGGGATCGCTATTGCCGGTTTTGCCGGTGTTTATGTGCTACATCCTGAGTTTTATATACGTGGGCATTTACTGGAACAATCACCACCACATGCTTCATGCCACAAACGTTGTTAATGGCGCGGTGCTTTGGGCCAATTTACATCTGCTTTTCTGGCTCTCGCTGATCCCGTTTACGACCGCGTGGATGGGAGAGAACCATTTTGCATCAGCACCAACCGCGTTGTATGGCTTGGTTCTGTTGATGGCGGCTGTGGCTTACCTGATTTTGCAGCGTGTGCTTGTTCACGTTCAAGGCCCCGAATCTCTGTTGGCCAAGGCGCTGAAATCGGATACCAAAGGGCGGCTTTCGCCGATCCTTTATCTTTGCGCTATTCCCTGCGCATTCATCGAGCCATGGGTTGCCGGAGGTCTGTATGTGCTGGTAGCCATCCTCTGGATTATTCCGGACCGTCGGATTGAACGCGTACTTCAGAATGGGCCGCGACACACCCGGTAGCTCATCACCCCGTCAACATCGCCGATCTGTCAAATAGCCCGTGTGAATTGCCGTCCGCGTTCACCGCATCCGAAAAGCACGCGTTAACAGATATTTTCGACCCACATTGTTCCTATTTGCATGGGCTGATTTCGCAGACCGCCGCCCCACCGACGCAGGAACCTGGCCGAGTAATGGCCGGGATTGCGATTACTCGGACAGGTTCCTAATGCGCGAAGCGAGGCGGAATCGGTTAATATTCCGCTGTGAAAAAAACTCTGGAAATTCTGGCCAGCGGCCCATTTACGATCGAACAGATTACCGTGGCTTACACCCAACACCTACCTCCCCCACCGAATATCGCCAGACGCGTTGACCGGCGATGGGCAGAGTTTATGGCGGAAGCGCGTCGCGATGGCCGAACGCTTTTTAATGCTCCAGTGGCGTGTTTAAAAAGCTTCTCCACTGCCGCGGGCATACTGTACCTCGAATTAGCGCAAACCGATTACAAAACATTTCTGGTTACAACCTTGCGCGACCGCGCGTGGTTTGAAGCCAACTCCCCCGCCGCTATGACTCCCGCACTGGGCAACAGTATTCTCCTTACGCACGGCGACACCGCTTATCTGGGCGTGCGCAGTAACCGGGTGGCGGCCTATCCCAGATGGGCACATCTTTTTGGCGGTGTGCTGGATTGGCCGACACGGGCGAACAGTGCGGCAGAGATCTTTTTGGAACATTTGTATAAAGAGCTTGAGGAAGAACTGGGACTGACCATTGATGATCTTACCGCCCCACCGACCCTTCTGGCAGTGATGCGTGATCCGGTATTGGCGCAACCCGAATTGGCGTGGCATGGAGAATTAAAACAACCCTTAACGCTGCGCTTAAACGCCTTAAACGTGGAAGAACATGACACCATTCTGGCTTTGCCGATAGCTGGCGGCCTGACGGCCGGCCCGCCTGCAACCCCGGTAAGTTGGGCGGCAATAGATAGGGTGCGGCAACTCAACGACAACGGACTTTTGTAACACCGAATCTACGCCCCCCCACTTCCTTTTCGGCGACGCACCAACAACTTCAGGCGATGCCCTGGAGCACGGGAGTGACAATTTTTCCGGGCGGGCGGCCAGATCGACGGCATAAATGCCGGCGCTAAGCAAATGGTTGACTTTGGAAATTCGCAACGCAAAGACCTGCCCGGATTTATTTCCAGGCCCCGCAGCGCGGAAAGATCGCGCACGGCTTTTATCTTTGGCGCAAGACGTTAGAATAACAGCCGAACATCGGATGCGGCAACGTTTCAAGGCGGGAAGAAAAGCTGCGATTCGAGAGACGCATTCGGGTGGATGGTCAAGGTTCAGGCCGCTTCGGATGAATCGCGGGCTTTTGCGGAGGCACCGGTACGCGGGCGGACACGGTGGAGAATGCATCAATATATGTGGACATGTAGTCATATATATTATACGGCATTTCGATGGCGCATATCCGGTGACTTCGGAGTCGGCCTGTTTTGAATACCACGGAACAATCAGAAATACGC
>JAKATV010000059.1 GCA_021818565.1 Planctomycetota bacterium | reverse complement strand
GGTGGGATTGACATAAACCGCCAGCGTATTGGCTTTGTTGAAATGAACGAACTTGGTGATGTTCAGGCGAAAGCCGGTATATCCGCCCGGGTGTTGGCCCACCAGGTGGCCATTAATATATACATGTGCATCGCGGTACACGCCCTCAAAATAGAGCCATAGCATTTTGCCCTTATCCGAAATCGGCAGCGTAAAGGTGCGTTGATACCAGGCGGGATAAACCGCCAGGGATCCGTGGCCCCTGTTGGCGTGGCGGGAAAATTTTCCCCGCACAATATAATCATTGGGAATCTGAACTTTGCGCCACGAAGCATTGACCGGGGGAACAGGAGATGGTTTGTTCGCCCGATGCCAGCGCCAATGAAAGTCCAAGTTCATACGCGACCGCGGGGAAGCCGCCGCACTGTGCGGCATAAGGAGCAACACAGCCAAAAGCAATATTGGGGCTATAACGCTGCGGCCTAATCGTGACTGCACCCGTGCGGCACCTGAATAACCCTTTATTTTACCGGGCACAGAAGGCACAACGTGAACTCTACTGGTCTTTGACATTGAATATTTTCCTTTTTTTTACCTCTTGGACATCCGGCAAATGCCTGCTTGCGCATACTTACAGCTCAATGCCCGTTGGTACGGTACAGCCGCCGACGATCAAACTCAGTGGGATTCGGGAAGCAATTTCTGTGGCGCGTCAATTCTAACCCATACCCCTGCTGATACTTGCCCCTTATGCCCGGCACGACCGGACAAAGCCGTCATCCATTGGGACCAATAGTATCGCATGGCTTTTTTAAGAATGCCAGCGCATAAAGGAACAGGGAGCCACTCTGATAGGTGAACCTTTTCGGCGGCCCCATATATTTCCGCCACGTTCCGAGTCACCGACAGCGGTGTATTGGGCCGCGATATCCGCCCATGAATTCCGTTGCGCTGCTTTTCAGGATTTCAGGCCTCCGGGGACCAGCCTTTCGGAAATCCGGCGGTAGTGGTAACCGCATATAACCAGTTGAATAGCCAATGGCAAATTTCGTGGCCGATGCAAGCTAGTCCAGAGCAGCATTCTCCAGTAGTCAAAGCGCTCTTTGCTGGTAAACCCCAGTCGCCAGGTGGCCAGCGCGCCAGCCAAGACCCGCCGGAACGTCAAACGTGTCTGCACCGGCGGTGCGTGATACTCATTAAGGAAAGTACGAAGTCTGCGGTAGTACTGCTTCGAAGAATAGATGGACCGCAGGATGGTCTGATATCCCTGCTGTAAGGCCAGCGCATCACTGGCCGGCACGATGTTAGAAGTTCCGTCCACATTATCGCCCGTGGCGGTGCCGACGAGGCGGTTGGCTAAATTCATCCGCGCATATAGCCGGGTGCCGGGAATGGCCTGAAGCCGCCCCACCATGGCGGTCATGATTCCGCTGTTCTGTATGAAATCAATTTGCCGCTGGAAAATACTCGGTTGATCACTGTCAAAGCCGACGATGAATCCCCCTTGCACCTGAAGTCCGGCGCGGTGCAGCCGTTTGACATCCGCCACCAAATCACGGTTACGGTTCTGACTTTTTGAACATTCCGCCAAGCTGGAGTTATCCGGTGTTTCAATGCCGATGAAGACGGTGTCAAATCCCGCCCCGGCCATCGCGGTCATCAGTTGTGGATCGTCCGCGAGGTTGATTGAAACCTGAGTGTTGAACGTGAAGGGACCGTGTTCCTTTTGCCACTGGACAAGGACCGGCAGCAGGTCGTGCTTGAGTTCGCGCTTATTGCCGATCAGGTTGTCATCCACAAAGAAAATACCGTCACGCCATCCGCAACGGTATAGTGCCTCGAGTTCAGCGCGTATTTGGGCGGAGGTCTTGGTGCGCGGACGGCGGCCAAACATGGTTGTCACATTGCAGAAATCACAGTCGAAGGGGCAACCGCGCGAAAATTGAATTCCGGTGCAGGCGTAATAGCGCAAGTCCGCCAGTTCCCACAGCGGAACCGGTGTGGTATGAAGATCAGCGAAACCCTGGGCTCGATACAATCGACGAGCGGTGCCCTGTTGCAAATCTGCCAGAAACGGTGGCAATGACAATTCCGCTTCATCGAGCACGAAGTGATCCACCTGATCGAAGAGTTCATGTTCGTAGCTGAACAACGGCCCGCCCGCAACAACCGTGCGACCGGCCGCTTTACACCGGGCTATCAGAGCCTTGGCTGATTCGCGCTGCACGACCATGCCGCTGATCATCACAAGTTCGGCCCAGGCGAGGTCGGCGCTAGCCAACGAATGAACATTCAGGTCCACCATCCGTTTATTCCACTGCGGGGGCAGCATTGCGGCCACAGTCAGGAGGCCCAACGGTGGGATGACCGCACGCTTTCGCACAAAGCGCAAGGCATGTTTGAGACTCCAGAAGGTCTCAGGAAATTCCGGGTAAAGCAATAATACATTCATGGCCGCCACTCCGATGAACCCAGCCAAAAGTGATCTTGGCAGGGCAAGGCATTGCGTGAATTCCCACAAACTCATTTCCGCGGGGTATAGTAGAGTCCCGACGGACCAATGGGCAGCAGGAATTATTTTGATAATAATAGCGTTGGTTCTTGTCGGATTCAATAGAAGCCTGCCCAGCCAAGCATTCCGGTTTCCGCGACTAGTGCCCTGTTCCAGCATTTTTTTGGGGAGGCTTATTACCCCACATCAGCCAAAGTCAGCGCCTCTTTGAAACGGGCAGATAATTCCCGACGCAACTCGCCATTTTCCGGGGCGATGACGTGCGGGTCCGCTTTAATAATAGCGCGGGCCACTTCGCGCGCTGCGGGAAGTAAAAACGGGTCCAGCAGCAGATCCGGGAAACGCATATCAGGACGACCGCTTTGGCGTTCTCCAACAATTTCGCCCATGCCCCGAATTTTCAAATCTTCCTGGGCAATATCAAATCCGCTGGAATATTTTATCATGGCCGCCAGACGCGGCGGCGGTTCCGGTGGATCATTATCAAACAGCAGGATACAGGCGGATTTATGACTGCCACGCCCCACCCGCCCGCGCAGCTGATGCAATTGGGCCAGACCGAATCGCTCGGCGTGTTCAATAATCATGACGGTCGCATTGGGGACATCCACGCCAACTTCAATAATACTGGTGGAAACCAGAACATCCAGCTTGCCGGCGCGGAATTGTTCCATGACCTCGCGCCGCAGTGGGGCGTCGATGCGCCCGTGCAGGAGTCCCACGCGATAATTGGCCAATTCTCCCTCCTTGAGTTCATTATAAGTTCGTGTAGCCCCACGTAGCTCGGCCGCGTTTTCATCAATGGCCGGAAGCACCACATAGCCCTGCCGTCCGGCCTGCACCTGCTTAAGCAGATAGGCATACACTTCCGCCCGTCGGCCGGCAGGCACCGCGCGCGTCGCGATGGGCTGGCGCCCCGGCGGCAATTCATCAATGGTTGACACGTCCAGATCGCCAAATACGGCCATGGCCAAAGTACGCGGAATCGGCGTGGCGGTCATCACCAGCGTATGCACAGCGGCATAGCGCCCACGAATCACCGCCCGCTGTTGGACCCCGAATTTATGCTGCTCATCCACCACCAGCATGGCGATATTCTGAAATTGCACCGCATCGGTTAAAATAGCGTGTGTCCCCACAACCAGACCAATTGAGCCATCTTGAATGCCCGCCAAGGTTTTCCTGCGCGCCGCGTCAGATATGGCGGCAGTCAGCAGGGCAATTTTAACGCGGCTTCCCGCCAGGAATTGTTCCAGAGAAAAAAGGTGTTGCTGCGCCAGAACTTCCGTTGGCGCTAACAGTGCCGCCTGCGCCCCGGCGGCAACGGCCGAAAGCATGGCATAAAGCGCCACAACGGTTTTGCCGCTGCCCACGTCCCCCTGCACCAGGCGATTCATGGGGTGGCGGGCGGCCAGGTCGTGCCGTAATTGAGTGATCACCCGTTCCTGCGCCGCAGTTAAGGTAAATGGCAGCAAAGCGCGAATGCGTTTATCCACCACATCATCCGTGCGCAGAGCTTGGCCGCTTTCCAATTGTTGCTGGTGGTGACGTTTCATGCCCACGGCCAACTGGTGCAGCAGAAACTCATGAAACGCCAGCGAATGCCGGGCCGTCTGAACAAATTTCCAGGCTCCGGGGCGATGAATAAGCTCATAGGCCTTACGCCGCGAAATCAAGCGTCGGGATGCTAATAGATCACCGGCAATCCACTCGTGAATATGCGGCAGAAGCAGTGGGATATTTTTTTCGATAATCGAGCCGATGACGCGGCTGCTTAAATCGCCGCCGGCCGGATAAACAGGTATTAACTCAGGCGATTGATCGACGGTACTGTCATCGTGCAGCCATTCGATGCGCGGTTGAAGTATCTGCGCGCGGCCATTAAAAAATGTGACTTTCCCGCTAGCCCGAACGCGCACGCCGGGAACCAGTTTCTCCGCCATGAACATTTGATTAAACCAGGTCAACACGCAGCGCCCCGAGGCGTCTTCCAGCAGCGCTTCAAACCGCGATGGGCGGCGGCGCACGGCCCGCGTCTGGATAATTTCTCCCTGCACGCCGGCAAGCTGACCGCTTTGCAACTGCTGCACCGGAACGTGTCCCTGAGATTGGGCATAATCACGCGGAAAAAAATCCAGCAGATCGCCGCAGGTTTCTACGCCCAACGCGCGAAACGCCTCCGCTCGTTTAGGCCCCACGCCCAGCGCAAATTGGACCGGCGAATCCAGAGACAGCAAGTGGCTTGTGGATGGTGCTGATTCGCCGGCCATGGATGCCTTCCGTTTATCGTGCCAGTTCCACCGCCCGTATTTCCCGCAGTACCGTCACACGTATTTCGCCCGGAAACGTCAGTTCAGATTGTACACGGTTGGCGATTTCCCGGGCAATCAGACGGGCACTGGCGTCATCACATTTTTCAGGATCGACGATCACCCGCACCTCGCGGCCGGCCTGAATGGCAAACGCCTGACGCACCTGCGGAAAACTCGTGGCAATACCTTCAAGTTCCTGCAGACGTTTAATATAGCGTTCCAGCGATTCACGCCGCGCGCCGGGGCGGGCACCGCTGATGGCGTCGGCTGCCATAATCAACGGGGTATAGACCGTGGTGGAAGGTATGTCATTATGGTGGCCGCCGATGGCGTTGAGGACCGCTTCAGATTCGTTAAACTTGCGGCAGAATTCCATGCCCAGCGCCGGGTGCCCCCCTTCCTGATCATGATCCATGGCCTTGCCAATGTCGTGCAGCAGCCCGGCCCGGCGGGCCAGCGTACCGTCAAGCCGCAGCTCATCGGCGAGCATCTGCGCGATATAAGCAACCTCCATGGAGTGACGGAGAACATAGATCG
>JAKATV010000284.1 GCA_021818565.1 Planctomycetota bacterium | reverse complement strand
CACGGAAGGCAGAAAACTGGTGCGCTCCAAACTGGCGGAACTGATTCCGCACCGCCTGGCGGATATGTTCTGTCGCTTAAGTGACATTGATTCGCAGCAGGTCTGCGCCAACCTGACGGGTCGGCAAATGCAGGAACTTGTCGAGCACCTTAAAGCCACAGCCTTTACCATTTACGCGACGCGCGGCTTTAAGGAAGCTATGGTCACCGCCGGCGGCGTGCGCCTGGATGAAATCAATCCCAACACCATGCAATCACGCATAAATCCCCGGCTATTCTTGGCCGGCGAAGTACTGGACCTGACCGGCCCCAGCGGCGGCTACAACCTGCAACTCGCCTTTTCCACCGGCTACCTCGCCGGCGTGAGCATCGCCCACCAGCTACACGAAAATGCTTAAGGTAATTCATGGGAGCGCAGATAGACTCTCCCTGCAAAAACATTTGGAACGGGAGACTCAGGCCGCCGGGCGACTTTCCGACCTTTTACGGCGCTTCAGCGCCAGCCCCGCAAATCCCAACGCAAACAGCGCCAGTGCGGTCGGCTCGGGTACCGCGGTGACCAGAATTTCACCGGCATGGCTGTAATCCAGAACGTAACCGGGAGTTACATCGGTGAATGTCCCGGTTAACGTGCCGGTGTAATTGATGATGTCGTACGGCGCAGTGAAACTCGTTCCGGCAAGCTGTGACAGTGAGATAATTGAACCGGGGTCCAGCGTTAAGCCGCCGCTGACAGCCAGCAAACCGCTAGCACCTGCGGCACCAAGCTGAACATCAAAGGTGCTGCCGGAAGCGAGTTCAAGGCTGCCGGGGTAGGCGCTTCCGGGACTTGTCTCTGTCGCAATTTCTCCACCCGATAATGCACGGAGGGTTCCATTGTTTGCCCAAGGGTGGTTAACGGTTGAAACAGGTAATATCGCCGTGTCACCCGTGTACGCCGCGATGACTCCGTAGTTCGAAGTGACGGACAGGTTGAACGTCTCACCAGTAACCCCCGGCGAGCCGGCGTTGATGGTGCCATTATTTATCACCGTCCCCCCAGTAATTGAATTTTTCCCGCCCGACCCGGCCAAACCATTGATTACCGCCGTGCTGGTAAGCGCGAGAGTCCCCGTACCCCCGCTGACAACCCATGAGTTATCGCCCATGAGATTGACGGTGCCGTCGAAGCTGTCCTTCGCGGCGGTGCTGAACTCGTCAAAATACACCCCCACGCCCACGTTGACCGAATGGCCGTCTGCCTCCAGGCCGGGCTGGCCGGTTGTTAAATCGTTGGTAACGTCGATGCGGCCCTGCACGGTGAGGTCCGAGCGCAAACTAACATTCTGCAAATAGAGAAGGCCGGACGCTGACACTTGCAGATAGCCGCTCTGAACGGCCAGCGTTCCTCCCTCAATCACCGGCCCAGTCTGGGCAACTCCCGTTATTGCGTTCCACATGCCGCTGGCCGGACCGAAAATCAGGTTATTGCCAGTGTTAATCAGGGTACCTGAAAAATTAACGGTTGCACCGTTGGGATTAAATACACCATTGGCACCCGAACTCGCCAGGCCCACATCTGCGGCATGGAACGTGCCGCCCAGATTAATTGTCGCGTTTGTCGCGGCTTGGATCGTGCCGGTATTGGACCAATTTCCACTTAGATTCAGCGTATCATTGGTTCCAACTTGGATGACATGTGAATTGGACCAGTTGCCCGCCAAGCTCATGGTCGAACCCGCACCGGTGCCACCGCTAACGGCGTTCGCCGTGGTGATCGTGCCGGAATTTGTCCAATTTGTCACCAGCGGGTTGGTGGTGGTCGGATTTTGGCCGAGGTAAAGACTCGAGTTGTAAACGGTGATGGAACCACTGTTGGCGAAGTTCGGGCCGACAAAACCCGCAACTACGCCGTTTACAGTAGACGAACCGACATTAATATTCCCCGTATTGGTTGCGCCTACCAATTGGCCGCCATTACGGTTGGTTGCTCCGGTTCCACCGCTGCCTGGGGTTGATCCGTAAAAGATAAAATCGCTGCTGGATATATTGACCGTGCCATTGTTAGTCCACGTACCGTTGAAGTCAAGGGTCGCCCCGCCAGCGTGGGTTAATCCAGCGGCATTACTGGTTTGAATAAGGCCGTTGTTCACCCAGTTGGTGGATGCGATGTCCAATGAACTGCCGCTGTAAACCGTAATAACCCCAGTGGCCGAGTTGGTAAATGATGTCGGATTGATCAAAGCCTGCGTGTTTTGCACAACGATGTTTCCGTCATTGGTGACGCCCTTGCCGGTTATGACAAATTCGGGTCCGGCGATATTGCCGCCATTGACGCTCCCCCGCAGCGTGGCATTGGAACCAATCGTTAGCGAGCCTGTGGCGTTCAATACGCCGGCCATCTCGACGGTCCCATTATCAATAACCTCGCCGACATCCGCACCGCCCGGCGTAGTAGCGTCCTGAAAATTGATGGGCATGCCAAGCAGTTGCAGTGTGTGTCCGTTGAGGTTGATTCCTTGCGCAGAGGAAGCTGAATTCACAATATTTAACGGGGTGGCGACGTCAAGGTCCGGGTAAAGGTAACCGTTCACAACGAGGTCGCTGGCGAGGGTGACATTCTTTAACGTTCCACTGCCGGAGGATGGCATCCAGATGGCTCCGGTGACGTAGTCCGAATTTTGAAGCACATCCACCGTAGCATTTTCAATTGTCCCGCCCGACAGCATGATGGCCATCGTGGTTCCTGAATCTATCGCCAGCGTACCGGACGCGCCGGAGTTATCCGGCTGCGACAGGTTCAGAATGCCGCCCGCACCGATAGTAAATATTTGGTCCGCCGCCCCCAACGTCAGATTATCCACATTCACGCTGGTGTCCAAGTAAACACCGCCGGAGGTTATGGTGGCGTTATAAACAGTATCGGCTGGCGTACCATTATCGGCGTAATTCGGATTTGACGACCAATCCGCACCGTCGGTCCAGTCGCCACCGCCGCCAGTCCAATTGGCGTTAACAGTGGTGTACGTCGTAGATGCAGATACCGACATCACAGGCAATGCAACGATAGCGGCAGCGACCGCCGCCAATAATACAGTTTTAGAAACAGGGAATTTCCTTAACACTATTTTGCTCCCGAATCACAACCACGTATTTAAACGACGTGCCGTCCAAACAATTTCTACCTCGCGGCTTTCACCTGCACGTCACGACGGGGCAGCGCACCTCCAGTTCTTCGCCGCTTCAGCGCCAACGCGGCAAGCCCCAACCCCAACAGTGCCAGCGTGGCAGGCTCAGGAACGGGCGTCAGCATGAATGAATCCGCATAGCCGTATTGATTGGTACCCCACCCGATTATCTGCCCGAGATTATTAATACCTGATGCGTAATCGAGGGCCCATCCCGAACCGCTGGGGATCAGGTTGTTGAGGTCGTAAACGGTGCCGTCACGGTACAAGAATGCACGAGTAGGGGTCGCGGGTGAATTGTAATCGAAATATCCCACGGCCTGTCCGCTGTTGTTGATGCTGTTGGCCCGGCTGAGTGTCTGCAACGACGCTCCAATGGCGGTCATCGTGCCATTGCTGTATAGGATGGCTTGGTAGGATCCGCTGGAGGTATCCGAGCCTCCGACCACTTGGGCACTATCGTTGATCGCCATGGCGGCGGTGTTACTCCAGCCCAAGGCACTGATAGCATTCATTGTGCCGTTGGAATACAAAAATGCTTGCGCGGTGCTACCATTAAGGTTATCAGACCATCCCGCCACCACCCCATTTTTATTAATGCCGAGGGCCCCACTCGCTGATGTGCCGGGGAGCACACCCAAATCGTGCATCGTCCCATTGTCGTATAAGAAGGCATGGTAGGAACCGCCGGCGGTTTCTGAGCGTCCGACCACCTGGCCACTATCGTTGATCGCCGTGGCGTAGCTATAATCTCCGCCCAAGGTACCCAAATCGCTTATCGTGCCGTCGCTATAAAGGAACGCGTGTTCTCGGGGGGTGCCAGATGCGCCGGATGTCCATGAAAACCCCGCCACCTGGCCAGCGTCGTTCAGGGCTGTGGCATAGCTCGAACTTCCCCCCAATGTGCCCAAGGCGGTCATTATACCGTTGGAATAGAGAAACGCACCATTTGGGCGGTTTACCACGATCTGTCCGCTGTCGTTAATAGCATGTGCGTATCCTGCCCCTAGATCCGTAATATTGTAGGCTGGCGCAGCCTCGGCCCCTTGCACCAACAACCAGTACGCCGAAGCGCAGGACAGTGCGACGGCTTTGCTGAAAAACATTTTGTTCAACATGATTTCACTCCCAGTCTAATGTTCCGCGATCAAAAAAACACACCATCAAACGACCCGCGCTAAAGCCGCTTGTTTCTTCGGTTCACGCAGCCACTTTTCGCTTCGAACTTTTGCGCCGACTCAGCCCCAAGCCCGCCAACCCCACCGCAAAAATCGCCAGTGCGGTCGGCTCGGGTACCGCGGTGACCAGAATTTCACCGGGGTGGCTGGTGTAATCCAGCACGTAGCCGGGCGTTACATCGGTGAATTTTCCGTACAAGGCACCGGCGTAGTTAATAATGTCATAGGAAGTGGTGAATGTGCTGCCGCCAAGTTGTGAAAGGGATAGAGCCGAGCCAAGATTCAGTTCCAGATTTCCATCGACGCTCAGCAGCCCGCTGGAACCCTTGGAGCCAAGTTGGACATCCAACGCGCTGCCGGAGGCAAAAAGCATGGTTGTGTTGGTGGGGGAAGTTGTGACCACCGGGACGATATTTAATTGTCCGCCGCTGGCTATTTCCACATTCCCCGTGATCGGAAAAAAGCCGACGGAGATTTTACTGGCCTTGCCCGCGGCGACATCAAGGGTGTCTCCGGCTGGCGACTCCAACCTGCTGTCCACCGTCGCCCCAGTCAACATTAATGTCGTGCCGGCAGTGAGATATATAGTGCTGCCGCTGACCGTCGTATTAGTCAACGCCAGCGTGCCGCCGTTGGTGGCTTCGAGGATCTGGTTGTTAACCACAGTGCCGCCGTCAATTTCCAGTGTACCGCCGGCTACGTCCGCATTGATGGTTCCATTATTGGTCAGGGTACTGATGCCGCTCAGCGTGCCAGTCCCGGAAATGGTGCCCCCGGCCGTCAGCGCATAACCGTTGCCCTGAATGACACTGGCCCCGTTGAGCACCGTTTGGATCCCTAAATCTGCTGCACCAACCAGTGCCAGCGTTGCCGAGCCGGCGCTGCCGCCAACATTGATCACATCGTTGATATTGTTCAAGGAACCTTCAATATTTAATGTTGCGGCAGCCGCAATGTTCATCGTGCTAATATTAAATATCGGATAATTAGCACCAGC
>JAKATV010000177.1 GCA_021818565.1 Planctomycetota bacterium | reverse complement strand
GGACAACTCGCCCCGCCGCGTGTTGGGCCAGTGGCCGCCATTATCCGCCGCGGGATCGGAGGAATTATTTTCCGCCAGAAGCGCGAAATTAGCGCCGTGGCGAATTTCACTTTCCAGCTTATTACAATAAGCCACAGCCTTGCGGCACGCCGCGGCGATTTGAGCTTTCGTGGCGTGGGCAATGGGTTGGGTATGCGTGGGATCATTTGGATCACGCGGCCACTGATTGATCACACGATACGTGATGGTAAAAAGATCCACGGAAGCATGTTGCGTGTACTTGGCGATATGGGCTTGGTAATAGTGCCAGAGTTGACGCCGCGTGCTGATGAGCTTGGGGTACACCGTGCGATTGAGATACATGCCTATGATGGTCCGATTGCGAATGGCCTGAAGTTTTTGATGCAGAGAACTGCCCTGTTGCCTTAACGCGCGGTCCGCCAGTTGTTGGGACCCCATGTATTGGGCGACAATTTTGGCCTTTCGGGCCGCCACGACAGCCGCGACTTCCTTCATATCGTCTTTGCTCAAAAATCTTTTGGCCTTGGCCAGAAAAAGAATATCATCGATCTGCACATTGAGTTCGCGGGCAATGCTTTGCGCCGCCTGCTGTTGGAAGTACTCTTTGGTTTTGCTGATAGCGGCAGCATTTTTTAATTCTTTAGAAATCGGCCGCAGTACATCCTGGACAAATATGGGCTTGCTGTTGACCGTTCCCAGTAGCGCAGCCACCGCCAGATTGGTTCCGGGTGCCGGAGCCTCCGCCGCCTGAATATTAGCGCGCGGGACAGAAATCGCAGGCGTTCGGGGGGTTGGAAATTTTTGTACCAGTGCATTGCTGGGTTGCGGCAGCGGCGATGGGTTCTTGATCGAGACCTGACTGGATGCCGGATCAGAAGGCAACGCACCGGGACGAATAAATGCGGCCGCGGAAATAGTGGTGGGCCCCTGTGAACCGTTCTGCATGCACCCGCTAATGGCCAGCGCCAAGGTGGCAGCCGCAGTAGTAATCAAGCAGGAACGAAAGGTCTTGGGACGCAGATAAGCCGTCATATAAAATTCCTCGCTCGGCAGTCCTATTTCTCGTGCCGTCTTACTATTCAGCACAGTCCGGCACACCGTATGGTACCAAACTGTCAGGTTCCAGACACCCGTCGCGCGCAGCGGGCGCTTTTCTGGTGAGAGTATTGAAACATAAACGGCATTGAAAAGAAAATGTCCGGCACCGAAAATACGCTTTTGCGGCTTATATATTCTCGCCCGTAATTGGTTTTGCGCAGTGCTCAATCAAGACGGGCGGCGGGGTTATTCGACACCGGCCAGTGGAACCAATACCTTTACCATATCCTTCATGGTGTATTGGCGGTCGAGAACCAGCGGCAACAAAACGCCGTGATTATGTGAGGAATCCAAAATCAACATATTTTTACCCAGGACTCCAAAGCCGCTTTCCTGCATCTGATGTCCACAGATAAAAGCGTCCGCCCACCAGAGTTTGCTTAGGGCTGCAAGCGTCTGTTCGCTTTGCGAGCGGCCCCAGACCATCTTATACACCGAGCCATTTCGCTGATAATCCGCGTCAGTGAGCGTGCGGCGCACAATGCCGGCGTCGAAGGATGGCAGATCCAGATCACTTGGAAGCGAATGGCTTAAAAATATGCCGCTGATGGTAATGCCCGCCAACGGCATGCTATGCACAAATTCGCGAAATGCCGCCGACACCTCAGCCGCTTTACTGCCGTAAAAAACGCTGAATCCCCGATTAAACCGTTCCGTCAGGTCATAGCCATCTTTCATGATCGGAATCGCCTGAATCTGGGCTAGATCATGATTAGCCAAAAGAAAATGCACTCGCCCCGGAAACTGGAAAGCCCAGTCGATAGCATCAAGAAGCATTTGGATGCTGCCATCCTCCCCATCCGGCCCCAAGGCTCCGCCATGAATAATTTCCTGCAATATTACATGCCGTTCGGGAAAATGATCCAGCGCGGCAAAGGTCTTTATTTTTTCATAGTTCCGCCAATGGTTATGCAGATCGCCCGCAATGATCAGTTCACCGGATGCCGGGAAATGCAGCATGTGACCGTTACGCAAAATATCTTCACGATTCAGTGCCGCACCCTGGCGGAGATAATCAATGGTTTGACGTGCGGACATAGGTTCCTTAACTGGTTTTCATCGTCATACGTCGGCTTTAGCGGAGCCACGGGCACCGCTTAACATGCGTGCCATCAAGATTAAGCATCGGCCAAATCGGGTCCAATAATTCAATCAAAAATCAGGGATGGAAAATTCGCCAAACTCCTTCAAGTTACGGTATCCGCATCGGCTGCGGATGTCGTACCACCCGGATTGCTGTCCTGGGGGTCTGCCGTCTGGCTGTCGCGGGCGGCGGCATTGGCAGGCTGGAGGTAAACCGCAGAACTTACGCTTAAGACTAATTGCAGTCGGGCGTGGACTTCTTCCATGCTCGGAGGGCGGTCGGACGGACGATTTTCCACACATTCAAGAATCAGGCGGGATAACTGCGATGGTATCCGCGGATTAATTTCATGCGGTGGAATAAGCGTGCGGGAATCCACTCCGCTGGCACCGGCCTTCTTCTTGGGTATCACGGTTGGAACATGGCGATCGGTCACACACCAGTAAAGACTGGCACCAAAATTAAATATGTCGGTGGCCGGGGTCAGCGGCCCAAGGGCCACCTGTTCTGGCGCAATATAATCGGGGGTACCTTGAATCCGATTTTTTACCGTACCAATGGCACAACTCTGGCCAAAGTCAATAATTTTACAATCATTATTTTGATTGATCATGATATTGTTGGGTTTAATATCGGCGTGAACGTAACCCATCTTGTGCATCGCGGAAAGCCCCTCCGCCAGACGGCAGGATATTTCAATCAGGGATTTCAGGCTTGCGGGGCGTTCGGTATCCAGAGACACGCCATCGAAAAGGTCCATCAGCAGATGTAATTCTGTGGTGGAGAGAAATTTTCTGCGACGAATAAGGCGATGACTTTTTCGCAAAACCGGATGAGTAAAATGACTGCTGATGGCATATTCCTGTTCCGCCTGCTCGAGAAAGCGGTCATCTTCGGGGCTGCGCCTTAGAACTCGTTTAAGCGCATAGACTTGGCGCGTACGGGTTTCACAAACCGCATAGATCGTGCTCCTGGCTCCATAACCCAGACAGGATAGCACTTCAAAGTCAGGAATTTCGGGTAGAACTTCCATCACCCAGATCGAGCCTTATTACAGAGTTCCTTCTTGCCGGCCGGCCAACAACGTCAACGCTCCGCCGCAGCAGCGTTCGAAGCTGCCGGGCATAATGCCCCCCAAACATGCGGTATAGTATTCGCTTTCGTTGCTATTTGCCAGCCCGAAAAGGTATGAGCGGGAATGCAGTGGCTCAACGCCGAAGCAGATGATGAAACTCACGGCCAAAGGCGCGCTCACGCGCGGTAGGTTGTCCGCGAATTTCCCACTGAAGTTTGACGCAGGAATTTGGAATATTCAAACGCCGCTCCAAGGCTTTGATGAGAGACACTGTGGAGCGTATCTGACTGCTGGAATAACCCCTGCGATTGATATCTCCGATGATACAGACACCCACGGCATTGGCATAAGCAGAATAATGATGAGGTGTTAAATAAGGCCAGGAAAAATATGGTGCGGTAGATAATTGTTCCTGCCAAGCCAAGCCTCGTTGCACGTATCCGTCGGGGTTACCAAGGCCATTTCGGGCGTTATCCACCACAAAATGAAAATTAGCACCCTGCGTCATGTTCCCCGCATGTTGGGGCTTGATTGTTCCTCCTACATCTTTGCCCTCCGAGAGCTCGGTTGCATTACCGGACAGGCCCCCGGATTGATAGACGATGATATAGTTCCAGCGGCCATTACGCAATGGGCCGGCTGCGCGGATAACGGAATTCCAATTTTGGGTGCTATTGGAAAGGTTCATCATGTAAGGGCCGGCGCTGGTAATGGGCTGCCCTTCCAGCAGCAGCAGCAGCCCCGCCGTTAATGCCAGCGTAGCCACAAGCGAAGACAGGACGGTAAAGACCCGGCGATGATTCACCGCCGAGGGCACTTTGCGGGAAGAAGTTTTGGAATTTGAACCCATAATTTTATACAATCCGTCCTACATGGATTCTATCGGCCCATAATTCAGTAAAACTTGAAAAATACTACAAATTTTCTGATATAGAATAGATTACTGTTTATTGTCGAAAATGCAATCAAACGCCGATATAAATGCCGGCGGATGTATCAAGGCCATCGCGCGGGCGGTGGATGAGGGGTGTCGACACGGGTGCACAGGGCATTTTGTTGGCCTATAATACCTTGTGTTGACGGTATTCTTTGCCGGCAATAAAGTCGCAAGTATGCCGGCCTGACGTCGAGTGGGCTGGAAAAGCCCGTTTTCACCCCGCCGCCGCTGGGCTAATCGCCAGGACGTACCTGGCAACCTGCGAACCAGGTTTTGCTTTTTTTTGGAGATCGATGCTTATGAACACGGAACATTTAATCAAACGATCTCGGTGGGTGAGTTTCATGGCTGCCTTGGCAGGCATGGCTTGTCTGGTGGGAGGTCTGGTGGTGCTGGTGGCCGCATCGCAAGGCATTAAAACCGCCGCCGATACGCCGCCGGCCATGGCCGCGATGACGCCCGGATTTTTGCTGCTGGGGATCGGTGTTTTAATTGTGTCGCTGGCCATTCTAAGTTATGTGGCTATGAGCCTGAAGATACAATCCATGAGCGACGATCATTGGCAATATGAGCAACTGCGCGGTGCCATGGAAACGCAGCGCCAACTGCTTGAGAGCATCCGGGATAGTGCCGGACTTTCTGATTCCGCCAAGCAAATTGCGTATCGCCACAAAGACCGCGAAGCGCTGCGACACGCCATTCGGGAGGATATTGATAAAAACGATTACGACGGAGCCTATTGGCTGGCTGCGGAAATGGAACGGCGCTTCGGCAACCGGCAGGAAGCGGCGCAATTCCGTGACATGGTGGAAACCGCTCGCAAGGCATTTATTGAACGCGAAGTGCGCGAAGCCCTGGAACATTTTGACCAGTTGCTCAAGAAGTTTGACTGGGCCACGGCGGCACGGGAAATGGAACAGCTCACGCGAACCTTTGCGGGCCATGCGGATGTGGTGCGCTTGCCGGAACGCATTCAGGCCGCTAAAGAAAACCATAAACGCACCTTACTTAAAGAATGGAAAGATGCCGTCACCAAGGAAGATGTGGACCGCAGCGTGGACCTGCTCAAGCAGCTTGATCAATACCTGACCCCGGGCGAAGGCGAAGGGTTTAAAGAAATTGCCCGGGACGTGTTCAAGAAGCAGTTGCAGCAGCTTGGCGTGCAAT
>JAKATV010000418.1 GCA_021818565.1 Planctomycetota bacterium | reverse complement strand
GCGCTGACGCTCTTTGTGATTGCCGCGGTTGGGGCGGTGCCGGCCGTACGTAAGCCGGCGCTGATATTCTTTACCGCGGCCGTGCTTGTGCATGCATTATTTATGGGTGTGCGCTGGTGGTTGGCCGGACGGATTCCGATTCAAAATGAATTTGAAAGTGTCCTGGGATCAGCCTTTGTGGGCTGCGTGATCGGTTTAATTTTAGAATATTGGAAGAAGAACAATCTTTTCGGCCTGGCCATGAGCTTTGTTGGCTTCCTGGCAATGACCGCATGCTTTGTGGTGCCGTTTGTGCTGGGTGCCAACATCGGTGCCAACATCGGCCGCGTCGATGGCGTTCTTAATACCTACTGGCTTTATATTCACGTGAACACGGTGATCAGCAGCTATGCGCTTATTGCCGCGAGTTTCTGCCTGGGTGTGCTGTATTTACTGGTGAAGTTGTATTACCGCATGAATCCCGGCAATGGCCCCGGGACCGGCGGCGGCCCCGGAATCGCCATGGCCAGTGGTATCGGTTCATCTCTGGTGGCGGGTCACATGGGAGATTTTTCACAAGCGCGCTCGGCGCAGGCTTCCATCTCGGAGGCGGCCGCGGATTTGGCGGTACGGCGCAATAAATTCCTGCTGCAACTTGATGCCGCTAATATTGTCATTTTGCAGATGGGTTTTTGGTTCCTGGGTTCCGGGATAATTTTTGGAGCCGTCTGGGCTGATTTCAGTTGGGGGCGGCCATGGGAATGGGACCCCAAGGAAACCTTCGCACTGGTCACCTGGCTGGTGTATCTGATCATCGTGCATTTGCGATTTGTCACACCCAAATACCGGCCCGATTGGACGGCGTGGCTATCGGTGGTTGGCTTTGCGGTGATGATGTTTAACTGGATTGGTGTCAACTTTTTTTATGTGGGATTGCACAGCTACGCGACCTGATCCGCGATAAAAATTTCCTGCCGGCGGGGCGGCGACCAAAGTAAAACATGGTTCCGCCGGCGGTAGCCTGAAAACAGGAGATTATCATGACTAGCTTTACACTCAAACAGACCGGGCCATTTGCTATTGATATTGATGGCGGTCCATGGAAATTGCGACTGGATTTACCTCCTAAAAGCGGTGGGGGCGACACGGGGCCAGGCCCCACGGATTTAGTGCCCATAGCCGTTGCGGCGTGTGAAATGATGTTGGCTTTAATCAGCGCCAATAAGCATGGTCACCCGCTGACCGGCGTGGAAGCCACGGTGGACAAGCACTATCTTGCTAACCCGTCTCGGCTGGGTGACATGCACGTGGTACTGAAAAATGTGCTTAGCCAGTTGCCGCCGGAACTTCATGATCGCGTGAAGGCGGCGATAGCGACCTGCCCTGTGGTGCAGACACTGGAGCATCCGCCAAAGGTGTTTTCCGAAATCAGTTGAATTTTATGTTCCAACGCATCACAATGCGTTAGAAATGTGAGGATACGTCGATGGACACGATGGAAAATAACGACCCCAATCCGGAACTGCATGTGGATGCGGATTGGAAAACACAGGCCCAGGCGGAAAAAGAAAAGCTCGCCGCCAAAGTCGGAGATAATACCCAACCAACCCCCGCCCAAGCCGCACCAGGTGCTTCCACACCCACCATCACTCCGAGTTTTGAAATGATTGTGGAGCAGTTTGCCGCGCAGGCTCTCATGGCGATGGGTGCCATTCCTCAACCCGGCGGCCAGAAAAAAACCGATATTGGCCTTGCGCGATTTTTTATTGATTCGCTGGCGGTGCTGGAAGATAAAACCAAAGGTAATCTGACTTCAGGTGAGCAGCGGACGTTGTTGTCGGCGCTGACCGATTTACGCATGACGTATGTCAATGTGTTGAAAAATCCCAAAAAATAGTGTGACTGTTCCCTGCAATCCTGCCGCTGCAGCCTTAAGTTTGCAATGTCCCGATAATGTCCTGCACCCGTTTATGGCCTTTGCGCCGCAGATAATCCCGCAGGCCGTCACAGATTTTATTGGGAATCGCCGGATCGATAAACAGAGCCGTTCCCACTGCCAGGCCCGTCGCACCGGCCAGCAGAAATTCCACCGCATCCTGCCAGGTTTGAATGCCGCCCATGCCGATGATCGGGATCGCGTGGGCCTTGGCCACCTGGCTATATACGCGATGCACCATAAACACCGCAATGGGTTTTATCGCCGGGCCGCTTAGGCCGCCGGTGCCGTTGGCCAACATGGGCCGGCCTTTTTCAATATCGATCACCATCGCCGTAAAGGTATTAATTAGCGATAGGCAATCCGCACCGGCCTCCACAGCGGCGCGAGCGGTGACGGCCACATCCGCAACATTGGGTGAAAGCTTTACAATGAGGGTCGTGCGCTTCACCCGTTTTCGCACGGCGGCTACCAGTTCCGCCAATCGCACAGGATCGGTTCCAAAACTCAGGCCGTTTTTTACATTGGGGCAACTGACATTAAGTTCAATACCCCGCACGACCGGTAATTCCTGATCCAGCCGTTCCGCAACATCGGCATAATCTTCCACGCACCAGCCGGGAACATTCACAATCACGGGTATGCCCATTTTTTCCAAGATGGGTATTTTTTCACTGATGAATCGTTCCAGCCCGATGTTGGCCAGGCCAATGGCGTTAAGCATGCCGGCCCGTGTTTCAATAACGCGATAACTTTCATTGCCCTTGCGCGGCGCTTTGCTGATGGATTTTGTGACAAATGCCCCAAATTTGGATAAATCGGCAAAGTCGGCATATTCGTCGGCATACCCGCAGGTGCCCGAAGCCGTCATCATCGGATTGGCCAAGTGCATCTTGCCGATTTGCACCGATAAATCCGGCTCGACAGAGGTTTGCGTGCTGGAAGTCAAATTATTCATGCCGAAAGTGTCGCAAGGATTGTCGTCAACGTCAAATGCCCTGTTATCTGCCCCCCCAACAATAATCTTAGTAGCCTGATCGTCCGATAGAAATCGAGAACTGATTCAACGAATGACCCCGATCGCGCTTGGCGAACTGGCTGCCCAAAATTTCGGCCCTATAATTCTGGTAAGCGGATGTACGGCTAAATTGGTGAAAACCCAGGGCGAGTGCGGCAACGTATAGAATAGAAGACCGGATTTTCGGAAGGAGATTTGCGGCGAATGGAATCCCGCTTAGCCAATACAGTAACAGGGGCAGGCAGTGAGGCGCTGGCTATTGTGCCGACGACACCGACGGAAGCTTTGCGCCTGTACGGGACGTGGTTGCGGGCCGTTGCTGTGGCCCGGCTGAAAACAACGCAGGGCGCGGATGATGTCATGCAGGAAGTGGCGGCTGCGGCTGTTAAGAATTGGTCCACGCTGCATTCCCAAAGCAATGCCAAGCCGTGGCTCTATCGCCTGACGGTTCGGGCGGCTCTGATGCACCGGCGATCTTTGGGTAGGGCACGCAAGCGGATTGCCCAGGCGTCGGAGGTGGCGGTGATGCGGTCCGATGCTTCCCGGCCGCTTGATCCGCTGGAAATCCTGTTAAGTTCAGAACGGGCCGCGATGTTGCGGCAGGCGATGACCAAATTGCCCTCACGGGATACGGAAATGCTGATGATGAAACATGTAGATGATTGCAGTTATAAGGAAATCGCCGCGCGTATGGGTGTAACGCCCGCGGTTGTGGAAATGCGGCTGTTTCGGGCGCGTCAGAAATTGCGACAGATACTGGCGGCCCAGAAAGTGGATTGACAAGGTAGATTGAAATGAATGAATATGGTTCCGACTATGTAGAGACGGAGTAAAAACAAAATGGCACTTTTTTTCTCACACGCTGATGATACGCCCAGCCCCTTGGGGCGGGTAACAGGTCCGCAGGACCCGGACCTCGCTATGGATATGCTTGTTGATGACGAGCTGCCTGAGGATCGACGACGGGCATTGCTTGAATCCATTGAGCGCCATCCGGAAGCCTGGCGCAGTTTATCGTTGCTCTTTTTAGCCCGGCAGGTGGAACGCCGCGCCGTGCGGGATATGCTTACCGTCCGACCGGCAGCCCGACCGGCGACCATTTACCGCATTGATTGGCTGCGTGTGGCCGCATTGGTGATGATCACAGCGGGGATTTTTGGAGCTGGCGGCTTGTATCTTGGCCGGGGCGGCCCGGGAATGGTGCGATCTGGCTCGGCAGGCGCGGGCAATCCACAGGTCGCGGTCGCGCCATCCGCCCCGCAAACTCCGCAACGCTCCATCCAATATATTACGCGGGGACTTCCGCCGGGCTTTGGCACGCAGGAATCCCCCTCTTTCAGCCCGTCGTTTGATCCCTCGAATGTTCGCACAACCGCCTATTCCGAGGCCAATCATATTGTGTTGGTGCCCGAAGGCCCCAATAACGTGATGGCCTATCCCGTGGTGCCGGTGAATGGTAAGAAACAGACGATTTATTAATGGCCGTAAATAGTGAAAATCTTATGGATAATGGCCCAACATTAAAACTTCTTGTCGCCATCGCGTTGGCCTCTGGGGTCGCGACAGTAAGATGTCCAAATGCCGCGCGTGCGGCCGCCGGGGATACCTCCACCACGGCGGTCGCCGCTTCGGCGACAAGTACCATTTCCCCGCCGGCCCAGGCACCGCGCTGGCTGGGTGTGGCGATGGAAAAAATTCCCCCGGTATTCAGCCATTTACTGGGTCTTAAACCCCAACAGGGCCTAATGGTTCTGCAGGTAATTCCCAATAGTCCGGCGTTTAAGGCTCATGTACAACCGGGTGATCTGCTTATTACACTTAACGGGCGGGCGTTGGAGAGTCCTTTTGAACTTATCCGTGCGGAAAATCAGCGCGGCCCCACGGCACCGGCGCTGAATATCACACTGATTCACGCCGGTGTACGGAAAGCTATCACGCTTACGCCGGTGGATCGCCCGCATCATCTGGTATTTTTTTTCAACCGGCGTCTGGGGCATGTCGGTGCGTTACCGCCAGGCACCGGATCGCCTGATGGCATCCAAGCCACCAGCCTTATGACGGTTGGACCGGGCGTTAAACTCCATATTCCCGCTGCCGGGATTCCTCAATCGGGTAACGGTCGACCGGATTTAGTTACCTTGCGCCAATGGATTGGCCCTCACGGCGGACGGCACCTGCAAATTCTTTGGCGATCCCGCGCTTACAACATTCAGCCCCACCGCCTGAATCGGCTTCCTCCTCCGGTTCGGGCGGTAGCGCGGCTGATATTACAAAGTCACAGCCAATCTATAACACCGGCCCCCTCACGGTACATGCTGATCCAGCGACGCCTGACAGAAGTAAAAGCGATGATCCACAATTTGCAATTGCAGGAGAAATCCCTGGAAACACAAGCGCTGAAATGTGCGCCACCAACTCCAGCCAAATAGTAGTAATTCCCCGGCCCTTAAA